>CAYRLV010000435.1:0-3412 GCA_964425155.1 uncultured Ornithinicoccus sp.
GTCGCCGTCCACCCGGTCGGGGCGCGCGGGAGGTGGAGGCCGAGTCGGTGGCGTTAACCCTTATCTGGACGGTGTTCATCGTGTTCGTCTTTCTGACGACACGAACAGTCCAGAGGTGGGTGTCTATGAAGGTTGAGATTGTTAACAGTGCGGACGGCCGGAAGGTGCGTCTCCTCGACGCCGAGGGCAGTCCGGTGGCGGTGGTCGCCGGCTACCTCGACTACCTGGGTGCGCGGGGCTGCTCGCCGAATACGGTGCGCGGCTACGCCTACGATCTGCTGCACCTGTGGCGGTTCCTCGCCGACTCGGGCTTGGGGTGGGTCGAGCTGCGGCCCCGGTCGTCGATGGAGTTGCTGACGTTCCTGCGCTCGGAGCCGTCGCGGTCGCGTGGGCAGCGGTTGTCGCTGTCGGTGGTGGGGCCGACGGGCGCGCCGACATTGTCGGCATCGACGGTCAACCGGATTCTGACCGGCATCGCCGGGTTCTACGAGTGGGCGATCGCCACCGAGCAGTTCGACGGCATGAACCCGATCGAGCGGCGCCCTGACCCGGCTTGGCGGCGCGTCACCGACCGGCACCAGCCGTTCACCGGTGAGGCCAGCCGACAACGGGCCCAGCGGCGGGTGCTGAAGGTCCGTCAGCCCCGGCGGCTGCCGCGCCCGCTGTGTGATGAGCAGGTCGACGCCCTGTTCGCGAACCTCGCCGGGCCGCGGGACCGGGCGATTCTTCTGCTGATGCTCAACGGCGGGCTACGACCGGGCGAGGTGCTGAGTTTGCACTTGGAGGACATCGCCTACGGGCGCCGGCGGCTGTTCGTAGGGGTGCGAGACGACCATCCCGGCGGGGTGCGACCCAAGTCCCGTTCCGAGCGTGTGGTCGACCTGTTCGACGCGGACACCCTCGCCGCAGTCAGCGACTACGTGATGACCCACCGGCCACCGGAGGCGGCCGCGCTGTTCGTATTCCTGGTCGGCGGCAACGGCGCTCGGCGGTGTGAGCCGTTGAGCTACGCGGCACTGGCCAGGTTGTTCGCCCGGGCTGCTGCCCGTGCTGGTATCCGGGAGTCGTGGGTGACGCCGCATACGCTGCGCCATACCCATGCCACGCGCATGTGGGAGGGCGGGATGCGTGAGCTGACGCTTCAACGCCGGCTGGGGCATGCCTCGGTGGAGTCCACCCGCCTCTACACCCGTGTGAGCGACCGCGAGGTTACCGCGGACTACCTGCGCGCGCTCGGTCAGGACGGCGGTGACCGACGATGACTTTATCCATTCCCGCACTGGCCGGGACGCAGCCACCGCAGCACGCTCCGGCCGAGGAGTTCGCGAATCTGATCAGCGCCGTCAGCGGCGACAGGTCGTATCTGAGCCTGAAGCTACGGCACCGGCGCGAGTTCGTGGCCCGCTACCCCGATCTGAGCGAGTGGTTCGCCGAGCCGTTGACCAAGCGTGTTGGGCGCCTGCTCGGTGAGGACCCTCGGCGGGCGCCGGTCACCGATCCGATCTCCTACAACGCCCGCCATTACCTGACCTTCCTCGGCGTGACCGGCCGGGTGGCGTTCGACTGGGACTGGCTGCTCGCCGTCCCGGCGCTGAACGTGTGGGTCCACGCTCGCGCTCTGGGCCTGCCGATCGTCGCCGTCCGACAGGAGCTGACCGACCTGGGCGCCCGGGTCGGATTCCGTGCCCGCACGGCCTCCCGTGCCGCGGAGTGGGCGTTGTCGCGGATGCTGCTGCACGGGGGTGTTCCGCCGATCTCTGAGCTGACCACGGCCGACTTCGCAGAGATGCTGGCCGCGGTGGACGCCTTCGGCACTCGCTCCGACCGACCGCACTTCCACGGTGACGACGCCCGGTGGGCCAGCAAGCGGCGCAACTGGGGCTCACAGGTCTTCTTGCTGCAACTGATGCTCTACCACGCCGGTCACATCCCCGAGATCCCCAAGGAGCCACTGCCCACCACCACCGTCTGGCCGGTCATGCCACCGGTCATGCGCGAGACGATCGACCGCTACCTGGACGCCCGCGCCCAGCTCGACCGGCCCGCCACGATCCAGAACATCCGCTCCGGGCTGCGCCGGTTCACCACCTGGCTGATGACCAACCAGCCGGCGGTCACCTCGTTCGTCGAGGTCACGCGCGCCGACTGCCTAGACTTCTGCGTCTGGCTGGCCACGCTGACCCACCACCGCACGGGTGCACCCTTGGCGCCGTCGACTCGCCGAGCCGACATCCAGGCCGTGCTCGGGTTCTTCCGCGACGGCTACGCCTGGCAATGGCCCCACATGCCCACCCGGCCGCTGCTGATGAACGGGGACCTGCCCAAGATCACCCGAGCCGTCCCCAGGTTCATCCCCACCGACGAACTGGCGGCACTCATGGACGCCGTCCACGGGCTGGAGTGCCCGTTCCAGCGCGGCGCGCTGCTGATCGCCCGATGGAGCGGCGCCCGGCGCAGCGAGATCCGCATGCTCACCCTGGACTGCCTCGACGCCTACCCCGACGGCACCCCCAGGCTGCGGCTGCCCGCGAGCAAGAACTACTCCGAACGCACCGTCCCGCTCACCAACGAAGCTGCCGACGCCATCCACACGTTGCAGGCGCTGCGCCGCGACCAGATCGACCGACCACTGCCCGGCAACCACAACGAACGGCCCTCCAGGCGGCTGTTCGTCCGCCAAGGCCGGGTGCTGTCGAACACCTACCTGTTCAACGATGCTCTGCTCACCGCCTGCCGCACCGCAGACCTGCTCGACGCCGACGGCAAGCCGACCATCACAGCGCACCGGTTCCGCCACACCGTCGGCACGCAACTCGCCGAACGCGGCGCCCGCCTCCAGACGATTATGAGCGTCCTGGGCCACAAGAGCGTGCAGATGGCGCTTGTCTACGCCCACGTCAGCGACCCCGCCGTCCTTGACGACTACCGCTCCGTGCTCGGAGACGAGGCCACCATCGCCGGGCCATCCGCGACCGCGGTCCGCAACCGCGAACTCGGCCCCGAAACCGTCGACTGGCTCAAGGACAACTTCTTCCGCACCGAACTCGAGCTCGGGCACTGCCTACGCCTGCCCAGCGAAGGCCCCTGCGAATGCGATCTGTTCCTCACCTGCGCGAAGTTCATCACCACCCCGAAATACGCGCCCAGGCTCCGCAACCGCTACACCACCGAACTCGACCTCGCCAACCGCGCCCGCGAACACGGATGGGCACGCGAAGTCGAACGCCACGAATCCACCGCCCGCCGCGTCTGCCAGCTCCTCAGCGACCTCGGAGAGCCCCTCGACACCGACCAGCCGCGAACAGAAGGACAGCCCGATGACGAGCCCAACCCTTGACACCACACCTGTCCAGATAGTCATCGTCGCCGACGCACACGGCCTGGTCACAGACGACTACACCTTCCCCTACGT
>CAYRLV010000436.1:0-3403 GCA_964425155.1 uncultured Ornithinicoccus sp.
GAGAGCCGGTCGTGCTCGAGGAACCACCCTCGGTCCGCCTCGATGTTGGACAGGGCGTAGAGGTCCGCGAGGGACGACAGCACGTCGTGTGCCTCGCCCGCGGGGCAGCCCTCGACGCCGGCGACGAACGCCTCGAGCACGATCCGGTGCACGTGCGACCGTGCAGCGAACAGCAGGTGGTCCTGGCTGTCGTTGAAGGCCTCGAACGGGTCGTCGTCATCGGCGGCGCGTAGGCGAGACGCCAGGGTCTCCAGCGCGTGCGCCTCGCGGTCCTCGAACATCCGCAGGTGCAGCCCGCGGTCGAGCAGGCTGACCTCCTCGGCGTCCTTGGTGGACACGGCGTCGACGAGCCGCTGGATCGCGCTGCGCGCCGCGGTCCGTTCGATGACCGCGCCGGCGAACTGCCGGGCCCCGAATCGCACGGCTCCAGGCGTGTCCAGCTCGCCGAACTCGTCGCGGTAGGACGTCAGCATGCCCTTGCCGACCAGCTGCAGCAGCACCGTGTTGTCGCCCTCGAAGGTCGTGAACACGTCGGTGTCGGCCTTGAGCATGGGCAGCCGGTTCTCCCACATGTAGCCGGCACCGCCGCAGGCCTCACGGCAGGTCTGGATGGTCGAGGTGGCGTGCCAGGTGGCGACCGCCTTGAGCCCTGCCGCTCGCGTCTCCAGCTCGCGGCGTGCGGCCTCGTCCGCCTCGTCGTCGGACTGCAGGTCGTGCAGCCGGGCCACCAGCTCCGCCTGGGCGAAGTGCAGGGCGTAGGTGGTGGCGAGCGCGGGCAGGAGCTTGCGCTGGTGGGCTCGGTAGTCCAGCAGCGGCACGTCGTCGTCTCGCCCGGGTGCGCCGAACTGGCGGCGCCGGTCTCCGTAGCGGATCGCGAGGGCCAGCGCGGTCTTCGTCGCCGATCCGGACGCCCCGGCGATGCTGATCCGCCCGCGCACCAACGTGCCCAGCATGGTGAAGAACCGCCGCGCGTCGCCCTCGATCGGGCTCGTGTAGCGACCGTCCTCGGTCACCAATCCGAACCGGTCGAGCAGCGCGGTGCGTGGCACCCGCACCCCGTCGAAGGCGAGGGTGCCGTTGTCCACTCCCGCCAGGCCCGCCTTCGCGCCGTTGTCGCCGATGGTGACCCCGGCCGCGGGGCTGCCGTCCTCCTCGCGGATCGGCACCACGACCGCGTGGACGCCGTATGACGTGCCGCCCGTCACGAGCTGCGCGAACACCACCGCGAGCCGGCCGTCCCTCGCTGCGTTGCCGATGTAGGTCTTGGTGGCGCCGGGGTGCGGGGTGACGATGACCAGCTCGCCGGACGACTCGTCATACGTGGCAGTGGTTTCCAGGCCCTGCACGTCGCTGCCGTGATCGACCTCGGTCATCGCGAAGCAGCCGGGCACGCGTGCGGTGATGGCGTCATCGAGGTAGCGGCGGTGATGGCCGTCGGTGCCCAGGGCAGCGATGGCGCCGCCGAACAGGCCCCACTGGACGCCGGCCTTGACCATCAGGGAGAGGTCACCGAAGGCGAGCATCTCGAAGTCGGTCATCGTGCCGCCGAGGTCGTCGTGGCCGCCGACCGACTCGGGGAAACCCCTGCGGGCCCAGTCCTGCTCGGCCAGCCCGCGCAGCTGCTGCAACACCCGTGCGCGGTGTTCGTCGAGGTCGAGGGGCTGGCCCGGTGGCAGGAATGCGTCTCCCGACAGTTGCGTGCGCGCCGCGCGTCGTCGTTCGGCCCATCGTCCGTCCGTGGCGTCGACGAGGGCCGCGGCCAGATCTGCGCCCATCACGCCCGTGCCCTCGTGGAGTGGTTCATGGTGCCTCCGTCGTCGTGGTCGTGGTCTCGGTCAGCTCGAGGGTGGCGTCCAGCCCGCCGCAGGCCAGGTCGGTGACCAGGGCCACGAGGGCCGGGCGGGGGAGGGGGTCGGTGGCGGCGAGCCAGTGGTCGGTGACCGCCCGGATGAGGCCGACGAGGCCCTGGCCCCAGACCGCGGCGGGCGCCGGATCGGCGTCGCGCGACCGTAGTTGGGCTGCGATGACGTCCGCCACGTGGTCGCCGATCCGGCTCGTCATGCCGGCAACCGGGTCCTGTTCGGGCGGGCGGTCGAGCAGCGGTCTGGCCACCACGAAGCGGTAGACCTCGGGGTCGCGCTCGACCAGACGCAGGTAGCTGTCCACCACCGCGGAGACCAGGAGCCGAAGCTGCGCCCGCACCGAGGCAGGCGGTTCGGCGGGGAGGACGCCCCCGGCGGCCGCCGTGATCTCGCGCAGGATCAGTTCGTCCACCGAGTCGACCACCGCGACATACAGGCCAGCCTTGTCGGTGAAGTGGCGGTAGATGACCGTCTTGCTGGTGCCGGCTTCGGCTGCGATCTCGTCCATGCCGACAGCGGCGCCGTGTCGGCGGATCGCCCGCAGGGCGTGCTCGACCAGCTCCGCCCGGCGGGCGACCCGGTGCTCCGCCCAGCGGGTGTCGCGCCCGTCGGTCGTGGTTTCGCCGCCCTGTGCCATGCCTCGACCATACCGTGTACCGTGCGTACCTGATACGCTTGGTATCGAGAAGTTTGGCCCGTCCCCCGGAGGAAACATGGCACCCCCCACCGCGCGCTCGGCGGTCATCGTCGGCGGCAACCGCATCCCGTTCGCCCGCGCGGGCGGTCGCTACGCGCACGCGTCCAACCAGGACATGCTCACCGTCACCCTCGACGGCCTGGTCGCGCGGTTCGGCCTGTCCGGCCAGCGGATCGGCGAGGTCGCCGCGGGCGCGGTGCTCAAGCACAGCCGCGACTTCAACCTCACTCGTGAGGCCGTGCTCGGCTCGCAGCTGTCCCCCCACACCCCTGCGTATGACGTGCAGCAGGCCTGTGGCACGGGGCTCGAGGCGGCCATCCTCGTGGCCAACAAGATCGCGCTCGGGCAGAGCGACTCGGGCATCGCGGGCGGGGCGGACACCGCGAGCGACGCCCCGATCGCGGTCAACGAGGGGCTGCGCCGCACCCTGCTCGACGCGAGCCACGCCCGCAGCACCGGCGACCGGCTCAAGGCGCTCACCGGGCTGCGACCGGGCCAGGTCGTGCCCGAGACGCCGCGCAACGCCGAGCCGCGCACCGGGCTGTCGATGGGCGAGCACCAGGCCCGCACCGCCGCCGAGTGGCGGATCGGCCGCGAAGCGCAGGACGAGCTGACCGTCGCCAGCCACCACCGCCTGGCCGCGGCCTACGACCGGGGCTTCTTCGACGACCTGGTCACCCCCTACCTGGGGCTGACGCGCGACCAGAACCTGCGCCCCGACACCTCGCTCGAGAAGCTGGCCAAGCTGAAGCCGGTCTTCGGCAAGGACCTCGGCGACGAGGCGACCATGACCGCCGGCAACTCGACGCCGCTGTCCGACGGCGCCTCCGCGGTGCTGCTCGCC
>CAYRLV010000437.1:0-3397 GCA_964425155.1 uncultured Ornithinicoccus sp.
TGACTGTCGTCACACTGGGCTTCGGTACTCCGTGGGCCGTCTGCATGCGGTATCGCTGGCGGTCTCAGTACCCCCTGATCACTGGTCACCGCGTCCGCTTCACCGGATCGGGGGCAACCCTGTTCGGCAACTGGATCAAATAGTTCCTGCTCTGCATCATCACTCTCGGTATCTACGGCTTCTGGGTCGCGCCTCGCCTCACCAAGTGGATCGTCGAGCATCAAAGCCTGACCTGAGGATCAGGCTGATCGAGCGCGCGAGCCCCAGGAGTCGCCCCACCGCTCATGCGCACCGCTACGCCACATGCCGAGGACCTCCTCTTGACAATTTTTCTTGTCAAGAGGAGGGTTGCGACATGCAGGACGTCCAGGTGATCGAGAGCGCAGAGGCAGCCGCCACCGCGCTGCACCCCGTCCGGGCCGCGCTACTCAACGAACTGGCCGTCCCGGCCTCTGCCGCCGGGCTCGCCGCGCGGGTAGGCATCACGCGCCAGAAGGTCAACTATCACCTCAAGGCACTCGAGGCGCACGGCTTGGTGGAACTGTCCGGTGAGCGTCGACACGGGGGCATCACCGAGCGGGTGCTGGAGGCATCGGCGGCCTCGTATGTCGTGTCGCCGGCGGCCGTCAGTGCGTCCGCGGCAGACCCGGGAGCCAGCGCCGACCACCTGTCGGCCAGTTACCTCGTCGCGCTGGCCGGTCGGCTGGTGCGCGAGGTCGGCGCCCTGGCGCGCCGAGCAGGCGCGTCCGACAGACGTCTACCGACACTGACCATCGACACGCAGATCGGCTTCCGATCGGCCGCCGACCGAGCCGCCTTCGCCGATGACCTGACTGCCGCCGTGCTCGACCTGGCCGCCCGCTACCACCACGACGATGGGCGCGCGCACCGGCTCGTCGTCGCCGCACATCCCGTACCCGAGGAGAACCCATGAGCACCACCCCGAACGTGCCGTATCGCCTGGAGTTCAGCGTCGAGGTCTCGGGCACCCCGGAACAGGTCTGGCAAGCCATCGCCACCGCCCAGGGGATGAGCGCGTGGTTCACGCCGACCGAGATGGAGGAGCGCGAAGGCGGGTCCCTGCACTTCACCATGGGCCCGGAGATGGGCTCGGACGGACGGGTCACCGCATGGGAGCCGCCGCGCCGCCTCGTCTACGAGGAGGACTGGGCCGCCCTCATGGGGAAAGATCCCGATGCCCTGAGCCCGCTCACGTCGGAGTTCCTCGTCGAGGCACAGTCCGGCGGCACCTGCGTCGTGCGCGTCACCAGCAGCGGCTTCGGGACCGGCGCCGCCTGGGAGTCGGAGTTCTGGGACACCATGGCCCCGGGTTGGATGCCGTTCTTCGACAACCTGCGCCTCTATCTGGCCCACTTCCCCGGCCAACAGGCGACGCATCTGGAGGCATCCGCTTCCCATCCCGGCGACGCAGAGGCGCTCTGGTCAGCGTTGCGCGACACACTCGGGCTGGGCGACGAAGGCGCCACGGTCGAGGTGCGCGGCTCCACCGGCACGGTCGAGCGGGTCGGTGAACGGCAGACACTCGTCCGGCTCACCGCACCAGTGCCCGGAATACTCAACGTATTTGCATGGGATGAGGGCGACGGCAAGGCGACAGCCGGCGTCAGGGCATACCTCTTCTCCGCAGAAGCTGCGGACTACGTGCGACGCGAAGAGCCGGCCTGGCGAACCTGGTTGCAGGGGATCTCCGTCCCAGCCTGAGCTCACCGCCGCGGAGGGTCGCTCTGTCCCACCCGCTGTGGGCGACGGTTCGAATTCACCTCAGGCGTCGGGGACGGTCAGCTCCAGAGGTTTGATTGAACTCAAGGAGATGACCGAGAACACGACGGAGGTCTCGTTGACGACTCCAAACGTCCCTCGGCCCCATCCCCGTTCATGCAGCGCTCTCAGCCAAGAGAAATCTGCCCAGGCGGTTGGTCCGCCGCGCAGACGCATCCGCCGCTGATGTGGCCCGTGCCCGAGATGTTCGGTCGGCGGCGCGCTATACGCCGTCAAGTACGGTGGCTTCGGCAAATTGATCGAGCTTCCACTCCGCCTGGCCCACTGCTTCGTGTTATGAACCAAACATGGACGACGAAGATGTCATCCGTGAGGCGGGTCGCGGGCCAGCAAACGAAGTCCACGCACGTGTGGCGCTCGAGGTGCTGCAGCAGTCCGTGCTTGAGGAATTGTCCGCGGGAGGGAGCGTGAACCTGCGCGGGTTTGGGCGCTTCGACCTGAGTCCGACCGGGCAGCCTCGGTTTAGGCCAGCTGGCGCATTTCGAGATCGGGTGGCGTCGTCTGGCGACCTAACGTTAGACGAAGGGTCCTTGCCCTTGCGCTTTCAGCGCTTCCCAACTCCTCAAGGGGTATCGTTGTCCGCGATCCTGCCGTTGTCGCTCAACCGCTGCGGCATCTACGTCCTACGCTTTGCGGACGGCTCGTGCTATGTAGGCCAAGCCAGCGACATCCTCACGCGATTCGCCTCTCATCGTCGCCACTGGCCCACGCCGATCGTGGAACTCGACTTCGCAACGATGCCACGAGCGGATCTCGACCGCGCCGAGCGCGAAACGATCCAGCACCTCGAACGTTCGGGAGAAGCGCTGATGAACTCCGCACTGGTCGGCCTGCCGAAAGGGCCCGCTGCGCTTGACGTGACCATCGAGCGAATCCAGCAGGAGGAGTGGCTGATCGAAGGACAGCAGGAGTATGACATCGGGGACCGGCACCGGCGTGCCGTGCATCGCAGCCAGCGTCTGAAGGACGACAAGTTCCGCCTGTTGTCGAGCCGGCCCGACTTCGAGGTCCTCAGGACTGTCCTCGCCTGCTACATGGCCTTCGTGCTGCCGTGGCCGCACCTGACCGAACAGCGCTTCTGGGCCGTCACCAGCCTTCCCAGCACCAACAAGAGTCGCACGCACCACCGGTTGTCCGCCTTCAGCGTGAACAATGTGGAGACACTCGTGGTGTTCGAGAACCTCGAGGGTGAGAACTGGTATGTCGAGGGGTTCATCAACCTCGCACCAACTGAGAGATGGGCTGCCGACGACTCGGTTCGTCGGCACCCCTACCGCACGGTTGGTGAAGTCGACTCGTACTACTTCTCTGGGTACCAGCAGCTGTGGGAACTCCTCGACAACCCCTTGGTGCTCATGCCTGCCCAACGGTTGGCGCTGGGTCTCATGCGCAAGGGCAACGGAATGATGTCCCGATATCACGACACCGACCTGGCAGACAGCCTCTTCCTACGATGGAGCGAGCTCTCGAAGGAAACGGATTCTTAGATCGATGATCAATCACGGCTGGCCTGGGTGCTAGTCCCAGGTGGTGAGCTCGCGGCCGCGGGTCTCGGGTAGGAGGAAGACCACGATGATGACGAGGACGTAGGCGCCCC
>CAYRLV010000438.1:0-3392 GCA_964425155.1 uncultured Ornithinicoccus sp.
CGGACGTTGACGTCCAGCACCTGCCACCACCGCTCGGGGTCCGCCTCCCAGATCGGCGCCTCGGGCTCGATCAGGCCGGCGTTGTTGACCAGCAGGTCGATCCGCCCCTGCCGCTCGGCGACGCCCGCCACGAATCGGTCCACGGCGGCCGCGTCCGTGACGTCCAGCGGCTGCGCGTGCGCCGCCCCGCCCGCCGAGCGGATCTCCCTGACCACGTCGTCGAGCGCGTCCTGACGGCGGGCACACAGCTCCACGGCGTGTCCGGCCCCGGCGAGAGCACGGGCGATGGCGTGACCGATGCCACGCGACGCGCCGGTCACCACCGCGACCGGCGCGACACCCTCGGCGTTCACGCGCTGCGCAGGACCGCGCCGGTGGCGTCGGCGGCGGCCGCCACGGCCGCGTCCCGCAGCCCGTTGACCTCGGTGGTCTTCAGCGTCCGGTCCGGGGCCCGGAAGACCAGGTGGTAGGCGAGCGACTTGTGTCCCTCGTCGACCTGGTCTCCTTCGTAGACGTCGAACAGGGTGACCGACTCGAGCAGTTCGCCCGCTCCGGAGCGCAACGCCGTCTCGACGGCTGCAGCTGTCACGTCGGAGCCCACGACCAGGGCGACGTCGCTGTGGGCGACGGGGTGAGTCCAGATCGGCTCGGCGGTGACGGCCGGCTCACTGGCGCGAGCCAGCACCTCCACATCGATCTCGCCTGCGCAGGTCCGTGCGGGCAGCCCGAGCGCCGAGACGACCTTCGGGTGCAGCTCGCCCGCGTGGCCGACCAGGGTGCCGTCGGCCAACGCGATCCGGGCGCACCGGCCAGGGTGCCACGGTGCGTGCTCCTCCGCGGTGACCACGACGTCCAGTGCCAGCGCCGAGGCGAGCGCGCGCACCACCTCGACCGCGTCGGCCCAGTCGGTCGCCCGGCCGCCACCCCACCAGCCGGAGGGGGCACGCTGCCCGGTCATCGCGAACGCGAGGTGGCGCGGCTGGTCGGGCAGCGCCGCCTCGATCGCGGCGAGGGTCTCCCCGTCCGGCCGGGCGTCCACGCCGGGTACCGGTGCCGAAGCGGCGTCGGCCCGGGGCAGCGTCACCAGGCCGAGCTCGAACACCGCGGTGTCGGTGTGCCCGCGGCCGACGTTGCGGCGCACGGTCTCGAGCAGCGTCGCCAGGACGGAGGTGCGCATGAAGGGCGCCTCCTCCGACAGTGGGTTGGCCAGCCGCACCGCCTGACGCCGTGGGTCATCCGGCTCCAGGCCGAAGCGCTCGTGCACCTCGCTGCCGATGAACGGGTAGGACAGCACCTCCAGCAGACCGCCGGCCGCGAGCGCGTCCGCGACGGTGCGGCGGACCCGCTGGCCGTGGGTGAGCCCCCGGCCGCCCGGTGCCTGCGGCAGCACGGACGGGATCCGGTCGTAACCGCGCAGCCGGGCGACCTCCTCCGCGAAGTCGGGGCCGTTCTGCAGGTCCGGGCGCCAGGACGGCGGCAGCACGCTGACGTCACCGTCCGCCGACGGCGGCTCATCGACGCGGCAGCCGATCTCGCGGAGCGTCGCGACCACGTCGTCCCGGCTGTAGGGCAGGCCGATGAGCCGCGCCGGCAGCCCCGGGTCGAGCGGGACCGGCTCCCTCGGCACCCGGCGGTCGACGTCGGTGACACCGTCGTCGGCCACCCCGCCACCGAGCTCGACCAGCAGGGTGACCGCGAGCTGGGCAGCCACGTCGGCCAGGGCCGGGTCGACACCGCGCTCGTAGCGCTTGGACGCCTCGGTGATCAACCGGTGCCGCCGCGACGAGCGCGCGATGGTCGTGGGGTGGAAGTGGGCGGCCTCGATCAGCACGTCGGTGGTCGACGGCGACACCTCGGAGGTCTCGCCGCCCATGACCCCGGCGATCGCCAGCGGCAGCTCCCCGCCATCGGTGATCAGCAGGTCCTCCGCATCCAGCTGGCGCTCCACGTCGTCGAGCGTCGTGAGCCGCTCCCCCTCGCGGGCCCGGCGGACGACGATCTCCCCGGACAGTGTGCTGACGTCGAACGCGTGCAGCGGCTGCCCGAGCAACAGCATGACGTAGTTGGTCACGTCCACCGCGAGCGAGATCGGTCGCATCCCGGCCTCGGTCAGCCAGGTGGCCAGCCACCTCGGCGACGGTCGGCTCATGTCCAGTCCCCGCACGACCCGGGCGACGTAGCGGTCGCACCCCTCGTGCCCGGCGATCGGGGTGTCGTCGGCCAGCCGGACGGCATACCCGCGGTCGTTCGGCTCGGGGACGGCGATCTCGGCGGGGTCGTGGAAGGCGACGCCGGCGGAGTGTGAGTACTCCCGGGCGACGCCGCGCATGCTGAAGCAGTAGCCGCGATCCGGCGTGATGGTGACCTCGACCGTCTCGTGGTCGAGCCCGAGCAGTGCGATCGCGTCGTCACCGGGCTTGAGGTCCTTGGCCTCGTCGCCGAGCAGCTCCTCGAGCACGATGATGCCGTCGTGATCGGTGCCGATGCCGAGTTCCTTGGCGGAGCAGATCATCCCGGCGCTGACGTGGCCGTAGGTCTTGCGCGCCGAGATCTCGAAACCGCCCGGCAGCACGGCACCGGGCAGCACCACGACCACGAGGTCGCCGACCGCGAAGTTGTGCGCGCCGCAGACGATGCCCTGCGGGGTGCCGTCGGTCAGCCGCTGACCGTTCTCCCCCACGTCCACCTGGCACCAGTTGATGGTCTTGCCGTTCTTCTGTGGCTCCGGCGTCAGCTCGAGGACCCGGCCGACCACGAGCGGCCCGGTCACGCCGCCGCCGTGCAGCCCTTCCTCCTCGAGGCCGACCCGCACCAGGGTCGCGGCGATGTCGGCGCCGGTGGCGTCCTCGGGGACGTCCACCAGGGTGCGCAGCCACGTCACGGGAACCCGCATCAGATCTCCATCCCGAACTGCGCGCTGAAGCGCACGTCTCCCTCGATCAGCTCATGCATGTCGGACACCCCGTTGCGCAGCATGACCGCCCGCTCGATGCCCATGCCGAACGCGAATCCGGTGTAGCGGTCGGGGTCCACGCCGCACGCGACGAGCACGTTGCGGTTGACCATGCCGCATCCGCCCCACTCGATCCAGCCGGTGCCGCCACACGTTCTACACGGCGCGGCAGTCGTCCGTCCGCGGCAGGCGAAGCAGCGGAAGTCCAGCTCCGCGCTCGGCTCGGTGAAGGGGAAGTATGACGGCCGCAGCCGCGTCGTGATGCCCTCACCGAAGAGCTGCTCGACGAAGCGGTCGAGCGTGCCGCGCAGGTGCGCCATGGTGAGGCCCTCGTCGACCGCGAGGCCCTCGACCTGATGGAACACCGGCGTGTGCGTCGCGTCCAGCTCGTCGGTGCGGAAGACCTTGCCGGGGCAGGCGATGTAGAGCGGCAGGTCGC
>CAYRLV010000439.1:0-3381 GCA_964425155.1 uncultured Ornithinicoccus sp.
TTCTACCGTCAGATCGCGCAGGCCGACCAGCGCTACACCGACGAGATCGAGCCCCGGTATGCGGATCTCGACCTCCCGGTGCAGCTCGTCTGGGGCAACGAGGACACCTGGATCCCGGTCGACCGCGCCACGCGGCTCGCCGAGCGGATCCCCGGCTGCGACCTCCACCTGGTGCCGGGAGCGGGGCACCTGATCCAGATCGATGCCCCCGAGCGGCTCACCGCCCTGCTCCAGAGGTGGCTCCTGACCCATCGGTAGCGGATCGGTGTCGACGCCTCGAACGAACGGTGAGCACCCCGCATACGGGCGTTGGTGGTCGGGTGTGGTGGCGCAGGGCGGACTCAGGGCGTGTCGGTCGCGTCCGGCGCCGTGCGCTGCCAGGGCGCGGGGGCGCCCTTCCCCCGGTCGATGTCGGGCTCCAGATACATGACCAGCCGCAGCTCGGGGACGGCCGCACGCGCCCGGCGCTCGGCGGCGTCGATGGCCTCGGCGATCTCGTCGCCGTGCTCGGTCGACCCCACCGCGAGCTTGGCCGCGACCAGCAGCTCCTCCGGTCCGAGGTGCAGCGTCCGCATGTGGATGACGCGGGTGACGGTGCCCTCCTCGCCGGCCTCGAGCGCGTCCCGGATCGCGCGGGAGTGGTCGTAGCCGGCGGACTCGCCGAGCAGCAACGACTTCATCTCGACCGCGAGGGTGATGGCCACGGCCACGAGCAGGAGGCCGATCGCCGCGCTGCCGACCGCGTCCCAGCGGCCGTTGCCGGTGATCAGGGTCAGCCCGACGCCGAAGAGCGCGAAGACGAGTCCCACGAGAGCGGCAAAGTCCTCCAGCAGGATCACCGGGAGCTCCGGCGCCTTGGCGCTGCGGATGAACTTCAACCAGGAACGCGAGCCACGGGAGCGGTTGCTCTCCTTCACCGCGGTCCGGAAGGACATGCCCTCCATGCTGATCGCGATGACCAGCACGACGAGCGGCACCCACCACCAGGTGCCCTCGATGCCGTGCGGGTCCGCCCACTTGTGCCAGGCCTCGTAGAGCGCGAACAGCCCGCCGACACTGAACAGCACGATGGACACGATGAAGGCGTAGACGTAGCGCTCCCGGCCGTAGCCGAACGGGTGCTCCGGCGTCGCCTGCCGTTTGCTGCGCTTGCCGCCGAGCAGGAGCAGGCCCTGGTTGCCGGAGTCGGCGACGGAGTGCACCGACTCGGCGAGCATCGAGCTGGACCCGGTCAGCAGGAACGCGATGAACTTGGTCACCGCGATGCCGGTGTTGGCCAGCAGAGCCGCGATGATCGCCTTGGTGCCGCCCTCGGTTGACATGGCGTGAAGCGTAACCGGAGCCCGGCCCCGAGACCGAAATCCGGTGCTCCGTCCGCGCAGGTGTCCGACGGGCCGTGACAGCAAAATGACAGCGCCCATGGCCATCGTCGGGGGAATGAGCAAGCACGGCATCTCCTGGACCCATGGCCTCCACCGCGCCCTGCAACAGCAGCCCGACGGCATCGCGACGATCTTCGGGGACCGGCGGCGCACCTTCGCCGAACAGGCCGACCGGGTGGCTCGGCTGGCCGGCGCGCTGCGCGAGCTGGGTGTCCGCGACGGCGCTCGCGTCGGCGTCCTCGGCCTCAACTCCGACCGCATCGCCGAGGCCGTGCTCGCGATCCCGTGGGCGGACGGGGTGATCGACCTCGTCGACATCGTGCGCGCGCCGTTCGAGATCGCGCCGATGATGGCCGAGACCGACAGCAGTGTGCTGCTGGTGGACGACGCGTTCGCGGGCTACGTGCCGGAGATCCGCGAGGGGTATCCGGGCCTGCGGTCGGTGATCCACCTCGGGGACGGCCCGCCGCCTGCGGGCATGGAGTCGTTCGAGGAGCTGATCGCGGGCTCGGAGCCGGTCGCCGACGCGCGGCGCGATGCCGCGGACCTCGCCGTCCTGGTGCACACCGGCGGGACCACTGGTCTGCCCAAGACGGTGATGCACAGCAGCGAGTCGTTGATGAGCATCATTCTGGCGTTCGGTGGAGGCCTTCCCGGGTATGTGAGCCCCGGGACGAGGCAACTGCAGGTCACGCCGATCTCCCACTCCTCGGGGGTGGGCTCGTGCCTGGCGCAGTCCCAGTACGGCAACACCCTGGTCCCGCTGCCGCGCTTCGACCCGGTGGAGGTGCTCCGGGTGGTCGACGAGCACCAGGTCACCGCGATGCTGCTCATCCCGCCGATGCTGCAGCAGGTCGTCGACCATCCGGACTGCGGATGGCGCGATCTCAGCAGCATGCGGTTCCTGTTCTACGGGGGGTCGCCCATGCCGCAGCGCCTGCTGGAGCGCTCGCAGCGGGCGTTCCCGCACGCCGACTTCGGCCAGCTCTACGGCATGACCGAGACGATGTCGGGCACGTTCCTGACGCCGGGCGACCATCGGCCGGGGCCCCAGCTCCAGTCCGCTGGCCGTGCCGCGATCCACACCGCGCTGCGCGTCGTCGACGAGGAGGACGCCGACGTGCCCACGGGGGCGCTGGGCGAGATCGTGCTCCGGGGACCGGGCCAGATGCTCGGCTACTGGAACGACCCCGAGGCGACCGCCGAGGTGCTGCGAGACGGGTGGATGCACACCGGTGACGTGGGCCGCCTCGACGAGCACGGATACGTCTACGTCGTCGACCGCCTCAAGGACGTGATCGTCGTCGGCGGCGACAACGTGCACTCGGCCGAGGTGGAGAACGCGCTGGCATCCCACCCCGATGTCGCGGCCTGCGCGGTGATCGCCGTCCCGGACGGCGAGGCGGGTGAGCGGGTGCACGCGGTCGTCGTGCCGCACTCGGGCTCGACGCCCGAGCCGAGCCAGCTCGCCAAGCACGGTGTTTCGTTGCTGGCGGGGTTCAAGGTCCCCACGGGGTGGGAGTTCGTCGAGAAGCTGCCCACCTCGCCGACCGGCAAGGTGCTCAAGCGGGAGCTGCGCCGAGCGCACTGGGAGGGCCGGGACCGCCAGGTGAACTGAGCGCTGTGCCCTCTGGAGCGAGTGGGTGCCCCCGGTCGCTGTCAACGGGTCCGCCGCAGCCTGTGGACAGTGCGACGTCGCGCATCGGAGTTGTGGACAACTCGGCCGCGAATTCGAGTGCGGGAACTCAGAATTCGCGGCAGAGGCGTTGTCGGTGGTGGCGGTTAGCCTGTGGTCATGAAGCAGTCGCCGACACCGTTCGGGTTCGGGCCGGAGCCGGGCCCGTCCCGGTCGACCGGTGCCGCTGACGGCCTGTCGGATCGGAGTGCGCGGCCGGGTGCCCGGCCCCCGTTCGGACCGGACCGGCCGCTGGACAAGAGCGACGCGGCGCGGGCGGCCGACCTGTGGGCGGGGATGATCCGCCGCGAGCGCCACCGCCGC
>CAYRLV010000440.1:0-3381 GCA_964425155.1 uncultured Ornithinicoccus sp.
CCCGGTCGCCCCTCCCCGAAGCGACGATCGACGGCTTCGGCCCGGTCACGCCCGGCCTGGTGTGGATGTTCGAGCGGGCCTGGGCCGCGCTCTACGGCACCGTGGCGCTCGAGGTGTTCGGTTGCCTCCCCGAGGAATTCGTGACCTCCGGCGTTCTCTACACCGACACCATGCGGGGCGTGGGCCGCGGGCTCGGCCTCGAGCCGGAATGGGAGCGGCTGCGCTCCGTGGCGCGCGCCGCGGAGCCCGCCTGATCGGTCGCCGACGTCCCACCCGATCACCGGCGCTACCGTCACACCCACGAGCGACGGCGACGAGGAGCGTGCGGGATGGACCAGGTGTGGACGCTGCCGGCGGTGGAGCAGGCCCGGATGGTGCGGTCCCGCGAGATCTCCGCGCGGGAGCTGCTCGAGGCGCACGTGTCCCGCATCGAGCAGGTCGACCCGGTGGTCAACGCTCTCCCGACCCTGGCGCTCGAGCAGGCGGTGGAGGCAGCCGCGGCAGCCGATCAGCTCGCCATACAAGGTGATTCGCTGCCACCCCTGCACGGCCTGCCGATGACGATCAAGGACACCCACGCCACAGCCGGCATCCGGACCACGTCGGGGTCGCCACTGTTCGCCGACGTCGTGCCGGACGCGGACGAGCTCATCGTCGAACGCATCCGCGCGGCCGGGGCGATCGTCATCGGCAAGAGCAACGTGCCCGAGTTCGCGGCCGGCTCGCACACGTTCAATCCGGTCTTCGGCACGACGCGCAACCCCTACGACCCGACCCGGTCGGCGGGCGGGTCGAGCGGTGGGGCGGCCGTGGCGCTCGCGACCGGAATGACCGCGCTCGCGGACGGCAGCGACATGGGCGGTTCGCTGCGCAACCCGGCGTCGTTCTGCAACGTGGTCGGCCTGCGCCCCTCCCCCGGCCGCGTCGCGCAGTGGCCCTCGCTCAACCCCTGGCAGACCATGGCCGTGCAGGGGCCGATGGGCCGGACCGTCGACGACGCTGCGCTGCTGCTCTCCGTCGTCGCCGGGCCCGACGACCGGGACCCGATCTGCTTGCCGGAGAACGGGAGTGCGTTCGCCCCACCGATCGAGGGGGACGTCCGCGGACTGCGTGTCGCCTGGACGCCCGACCTCGGCGGGGCCGTGCGCGTGGACCGCGAGGTGCTGGACGCGCTCGAGCCGCAGGTGCGCCTCTTCACCGACCTCGGCTGCGAGGTGGAGGAGGCGAGCCCGGATCTCCGCGGCGCCGACGAAGTCTTCCGCACCCTGCGCGCGTGGCACTTCGACCTCTCGCTCGGCAAGCTCGCGGACCGGCATCCCGACCAGGTCAAGGAGAGCATCCGCTGGAACGTCGAGGTCGGCCGCGCCCTCACCGGCGCCGACCTCGCCCGCGCCGAGACCCTGCACGGGCGGTTGTTCCAGCGGGTGCGCGAGTTCTTCACCCGGTATGACGTGCTGGTCCTGCCGGTCAGCCAGGTGCTGCCGTTCGACGCCGACCTGGAGTACCCGACGCAGATCGACGGGCAGGCCCAGGAGACCTACCTGGACTGGATGGCCTCGTGCTACCTGATCAGCGCGACCGGATGTCCGGCGCTGTCGGTGCCGGCCGCGTTCACGCCGGACGGGCTGCCCGTGGGGCTGCAGGTGGTGGGACCGCACCGCGCCGAGCGGACCGTGCTGCGGGCCGGTCGCGCCTTCGAGCGGGCCGCGGGCGCCGGCCTGCGCCGCCCGCCCCTCTGACGCCCAGCCCCCGGCGGACGTCCTGCGCACGGGCTGCGCCGGGTGCCCCCGGCGACCACCAGGCAGGACGTCTGCCCGGCGAGGCCCTCCCCAAGAGCGGCAATGGAGGCTATTGTCAGGCAGATGATGTATCGCGCCAAAAAATCACATCGCGTCGAGATCGCAGCGGTCGGTGTCGCCGTCAGCTGCGTCGCACTGCTCGCGGCGACCCCGGGTCTCGCGAGCGCAGCCGAGCTCCCGGGCGGGCAGGCCGCCGTCGCCGCGCCGACGACGGCACGGGCCCAGACCCAGAGCGACCGCGACATCCTCTACCGCGAGTTCTCCGGCAAGGGTCTGCGCCAGGGCTACGGCGACGGCGTCCAGGTCACCGGCAAGGGCCTGCGGATCAAGCACGCGACGGGCACGATGACCTACACCGACCCGTTCGGCGACGGCACCGCGCGCGAATACGACACTGCCACGTGGGTCTCGCCGCACGTGGACACCGCGTTCGGGCTGAAGCAACTGATCGCGTCCTGGAACGCCACCACCCCGAAGGGCACCTGGGTCCAGGTCGAGATGCGCGGCCGCTCGTTCGACGACGCGCACCCACGAGGCCACTACACGAAGTGGTACACCATGGCCCGCTGGGCCTCGAGCGACGAGCACCTCCACCGCACGACCGTCGACGGGCAGGGCGACGCGGACGGCACCGTGTGGACCGACACCTTCGCCGCCGCGGACGGCGCCAACGTCGTCAGCTACCAGCTGCGGGTCACGCTGCTGCGCCCGCACGGCACCCAGCAGACCCCGACCGTCCGCTCCGTCGGCGCGGTGGCCTCGCGACTGCCGGACGGCGACGACGCCCCGGCGAGCCCGCTCGGTGGTGCCGAGGGCATCGTGCTGGACGTCCCGGCATACAGCCAGGAGAAGCACATCGGCGAGTACCCGCAGTGGGACGGCGGCGGCGAGGCCTGGTGCTCGGCCACCTCGACGGCCATGGTCGTGGACTACTGGCACAAGGGGCCGAACAAGCAGGAGATGTCGTGGGTCGACCCGAGCTACGACGACCCGCAGGTCGACTACACCGCACGCAACGTCTTCGACTACACCTACGGCGGCACCGGCAACTGGCCGTTCAACACCGCGTATGCGGCGTCGCGCGGGCTGAACTCGTTCGTCACCCGGCTGCGGTCGCTGACCGAGGCGGAGCAGTTCATCAAGGCGGGCATCCCGCTGATCGTGTCGCTGTCGTTCGAGAAGGACGAGCTGGACGGGGCGGGTTACGGCACCAACGGGCACCTGATGGTGATCGTCGGCTTCGACGAGGACGGCGACGTGGTGGTGAACGACCCGGCGTCGCACCTGATCCCGAGCAATGACGAGGTGCGGTTCACCTACGACCGCAAGCAGTTCGAGAACGCCTGGTCGCACTCGGGCAAGACGACCTACGTCAACTACGCCAAGGGCACCCGGCTGCCGAGGAGCGTGACACCGAACCAGCCCAACTGGTAGCCCCAGCCCTCGTGGCGAATGGTTGTGGGATCCGAGGCGGATTTCCGCACTGTGATCCAACAACCATTTCCCACGGGTCGAGGGGCGGGGCGGGTCGGGGCGCCGGGTCACCGTCAGGTCAGGACGAAGTTCCAGGTCCCGGCCCAGA
>CAYRLV010000441.1:0-3377 GCA_964425155.1 uncultured Ornithinicoccus sp.
GGACACAGTATGCGGTCCGCTCGCCGGGGCACGAGGGTGCCGCCAGTAGAGTTGCGCACGTGCTGCGATGGACCGACCTCTCCCAGATCCCCCGGGACTTCGGACCCAGCGTGGTGACCCTGGGCAACTTCGACGGCGTCCACCGCGGTCACCGCGCCGTGCTGCAGACCGTGGTGGACCTGGCGCGGGAGCGGCGCGCCAGCTCGGTCGCGATCACGTTCGACCCGCATCCGTTGGCGGTGCTGCACCCCGACCGGGCGCCGATCCCCATCACCGACCTCGAGCACCGCGTCGAGCTGCTGGCCTCGTGCGGTCTGGACGGCGTCCTGGTGCTGCCGTTCACCCGGGAGTTCGCCCAGCTGACCCCGGAGGAGTTCGTCAAGCAGTACTTCGTCGAGGCGCTGGGTGCCGTCGCGGTGGTGGTCGGTCGGGACACCAGGTTCGGTGTGCGCAACTCGGGGGACGTGGACACCCTGCGTGACCTCGGGCGTCAGCTGGACTTCGGGGTGGTCGCCCTCGAGGACCTGGGCGACGGCGAACGCTGGTCGTCCACCCAGGTCCGGTCGAGCCTGGCCCAGGGTGACGTGGCCCGGGCGGCCGAGCTGCTGGACCGGCCGCACCGCGTCACCGGGGTGGTGGTGCACGGTGCCCACCGGGGCCGCGAGCTCGGCTTCCCGACGGCGAACCTCGCCGGGGACAGCGCCGGCCTGGTGCCGGCGGACGGCGTGTATGCGGGGTGGCTGGTGCGTCTCGACCGTCCCGTCGACGACCCCGAGCACCGGCTGCCGGCGGCGATCTCGGTCGGGACGAATCCCACCTTCGAGGACGTGTCCCGCACGGTCGAGGCCTACGTGCTCGATCGCACCGACCTCGACCTGTATGACGAGCGGGTCGCCGTCGAGTTCGCCCAGCGGTTGCGCTCGAACGACCGGTTCGTGTCGATCGATGCGTTGCTGCTGCAGATGGCGGACGACGTCGAACGCACCCGTGCCGTGCTGGGGTTGCCCCGCACCGACGCCACCTGACGTCCGTGCCTGCGGCGGACCGCGCCGGCCCGGCTTGGGCGCGCACCGACTGGGGGCTGGTCATCGCCGCCCTGGGCCTGTCGCTGATCGGGGCCGTGCTGGTGTGGTCGGCCACCCGCCACCAGCTCGGTGCCTCCCTCGCGGTGCGACACCTGATCAACACGGCGATCGGCCTCGCCCTGTGTGCCGTCGTCACCAGGCTCGACTTCCGGGGGTTGCGAGCGGCTGCGCCGTGGCTCTACCTGGCCGCCGTGGCCGGGCTGGTCCTGGTGCTGACCCCGTTGGGTTCCACGATCAACGGCTCCCGGTCGTGGATCGAGCTGCCGGGCGGGTTCTCCGTCCAGCCGTCCGAGCTCGCCAAGGCCGCGCTCTGCCTCGGACTGGCGATGATCCTCGCGGAGGGACGTGATCGTGACCGACCCCCCTCCCACGGCGACGTCGCGCTCGCCTGGCTCGTCGCCGCCATACCGGTCGGGCTGGTGTTGCTCCAGCCCGACCTCGGCTCCGCGCTCGTGTTGGGAGCGTTGGCGTTCGGCGTCATCGCGGTCTCTGGGGCGCCGCGTCGTTGGACCCTCGGAGCCTTGGCGGTGGTCGTCGGGGGAGTGGTGCTGGCGCTCACGACCCCCGTCCTCAGCCCCTACCAACGGGACCGGTTGATCGCGTTCGCCCACCCCTCGGAGGACCCCACCGGGATCGGCTACCAGACCCGGCAGGTGCGGATCGCGATCGGCTCGGGCGGGTTCGACGGTCAGGGCCTGTTCCAGGGCCGGCAGACCCAGGGCGGGTTCATCCCGTTCCAGCAGACCGACTTCGTCTTCTCGGTGGCCGGCGAAGAGCTGGGGTTCGTCGGGGCCGTGGGACTGCTGCTCGTGCTCGGGTTCGTCGTGGTGCGCGCCCTGGTCATCGCCGGACGGACGTCGGACGCGTTCAGCCGCCTCGTCGCCGTGGGGGTGGCCTGCTGGCTGATCTTCCAGATCTTCGAGAACGTGGGGATGAACCTCGGGCTGATGCCGGTCACCGGACTGCCTCTCCCGTTCGTGTCCTACGGCGGGTCCAGCATGTTCGCCTGCTGGCTGGCGATCGGGTTGCTCAACAACGCGCACCTGTCCGGCCTGCGACGCCCGTGACCCGCCCGCCGGATGCTGCGTCCAAGGCGGCCTCCGTTTCGTCGGGTGACAGCGTGACCGGCGTCTGCACCAGCCACTCGTGACCGAACGGGTCCCGCACGCGGCCGGCGCGCGCGCCATACGGCTGGTCGGCCACCTCGAAGACCACCGTGCCGCCGGCACCGACGACCGCCGACGCCACGCCATCAGGGTCGTCGGTCGTGATCTCGAACAGGACTCCCGGCCGGCCCAACGTGGCTGGGCTGGGGTCGTGTTCGTCCTCATCCTTCAGGCTCAGCCTGCTGCCGAAAACCTCGAGCAGCGCAAACACGACCTTGCCGCGGAAGGCGTGCCGCTCAACCAGCGTCGCGCCGAACACCTTGCGGTAGAAGGCGATCGCCGCATCGGCGTCGCTGATGACCAGCTTGGCGGTCAGTGTCGTCGGTGTAGCCGCGGACCCGGTCGTCGGGTCCGTGGCGGCCGCGTGGTCGTCGTCGCTCATGCTGGCGAGGCTAGCTGGCCGTGCGGATGGAGGACTTGGACGATTCGGCGGTCGTGGTGGTCGGGACCGCCGCGAGGCCCCGCTCTCGGTGATCGGAGCGATCGTCCACAGCGGCTTTTCCGTCCGGCTGTCGGTGCTGAAGTTGCGCCACCACCAGTGGGGCTCCATCGGGCCGGTGCGTCGCGCTCGGCGGTGCGCCGGGAACCGGCGGTCGGCGGCGTCTCGGGCCACCAGCTCCGGGGCGGACCACGACGCCCGGGCGAGGCCGGAGTCCGCGTTCTGGTCACGGCAGAGCACGAGGTGGAAGCCGGTCGGTCCGAGGGCCTCGACCACGTCCACGAGCTTCAGCTCGCCCGGGGTGCGCTCCAGGCGGTGCTGTCGGGTCTTGGTCCAGCCCCGTTGCCGCGCGTAGTCCCGCTGGCTCGTTCCCAGCCGATGTCGGTGGTCCCGCAGCGCGAGCGCCACCTCGTCCATCGTGCTGAGGTTGTCGCGTGCCGCCACCACCTCGGCTGCCAGCGTGGGAAACGGCGTACTGGCGCGCCGCACCGCCCGGAGCGTGTCCTCCCGTGTCATCGCTACCCTTCTCCGTGCCTCCTCGTCGGCGGGCGGGTTTGACCGCTTCGCCGCCCCTGACCACGATGCGGTGCTCCGCCACCGAGCACCACGACCTGGGCCACGACTGTGGGCAACGAGGAGAACGCCCGACACGTTGTGGATGAAAGGCGCTGTGGACCACGGTGCCGG
>CAYRLV010000442.1:0-3375 GCA_964425155.1 uncultured Ornithinicoccus sp.
CATGGTTCATATGGTGGGATTCAGTGTAAAGGGGGCGCTCATGATCGGGCGCACGAGGACCAAAGCAACGGCTGGGCTTTTCGGCATTCTGCTCGTGGCGGGCGTTGGTGTGGCCGCCCCCAGTTACGCCGTCACATCGCACTGCACGACTGGCAAGTATCACGAGATTGGGTGGGCAAACTGCACCGGATCGGGTGGCTACTTCCGGATTCGCTTGGACTGTCCGTGGTCCAGAGATACTGTCTCGGCTTGGAATAGGCTCCGATCGACAAACACTTACGTGCAGCAGAGTTGCGCGCCATGGGATGTGCGCGGTGTCACCGTCGAAACCAAGTCTGGTTGATCGCAGAAGGTCCTCCAGACCGGATCTCGATCTCCCATGCCCGGAACGCAATTCGGCCAAGTCGATGAAGATGGGTTCACCGGTTTCGTTGGGCGAGGGTGTGGGCCAGGCGGTAGGAGTCGGTGCCGGTCTCGATGATGTGGGCGCCGTAGGTGGAGGCGGTCGACTATCGCCGCGCACAGGCGGGGGTCGGTGAAGGTCTTGGTCCAGCCGGAGAAGGACTCGTTGCTGGCGATCGCCACCGAGTTCTTCTCCTCCCGTTCGGTCAGCACCTGGAAGAGCAGTTCGGCGCCGCGCCGGTCCAAGGCCATGTAGCCCAGCTCGTCGATGCAGAGCAGGTCGACGCGGCCGTAGCGGGCGATGGTCTTGGTCAGGATCATCTCGTCGGCGGCCTCGACCAGCTCGTTGACAGTTTGGTGGCCAAGGTGTAATTGACCCGGTACCCGGCCTCGGCCGCGACCCTGGCCAGCGCGATGAGCAGGTGGGTCTTATGCCGACGTCGGCATAAGACCCATTATGCCGACCTTCGGGTTATGCCGACCTGATCGTTGCAGGGCTTGCGCAGCAGGGTGATCGGGCTCGCGAGGTCGGCATAATCCGGCTCTGGTGGTCGGATCTTCTCGGACGTTCGTTTCGAGAGGAGCCAATGATGAACGAGACGTACTTCGGAGTCCGGTTCTGCGGACCGCTGACACCACATGCGGGTGGCTTTTACTACTGGCTGATTGACCGGCGCTTCTACTCACCGGTGACGGCTGAGGGACATCTTCGGTTGATGGCGCACTTAAGCCGGTGGCTGATGGCCAGCGAACACGACTGCTCTGAGCTCAGCGAGGAGCTGGTGCTTGAGTTCGTCGATGTCCGTCGGGCGACCTACTACAACCTTCGAACGCGGCGCGCGATGGAGCCGCTGCTGACGTATCTGCGGCAGCTCGGGGCCGCACCAGAGCCGGTCGTCCCGGATCCTGCGGCACCGTCCGGTGATGAGCTCCAGGCCTTTCGTCGCTATCTGACAGATGAGCGACGGCTGGTGATTGGCAGCGTCGACAATTACGTCCAGGTCGCACGACGGTTCCTGGACTTCTGCGCGCATCGGGGCGCGGCAGGTCTGGCTGGGGTGGGTGCCGAGGACATCAGCGAGTTCGTCTTGAATGAGCGCACCCGGCGGGCCAGCGGGTCAGCGCGACAGGTGGTCACACCACTTCGCGCGCTGCTGCGGTTCGGACAGCTGCGGGGGCTCACACCCGCAGAGCTCGTGCTTGCCGTTCCGCGGGCGGCCAACAGGCGCAGCGCGGGGATACCGCGCGCGTTGGCCGCGCGCGACGTTGCGCGCCTGTTGGCCAGCTGTGATCGCCGCACCAGACGCGGTCGCCGCGACTACGCGATGCTGTTGATGCTCTCCCGCTTGGGATTGCGAGCCGGAGAACTGGCTGCGTTCAGCCTGGACGACGTGGATTGGCGTGCCGGGGAGATCGAGGTCCGGGGCAAGGGCGGCCGGCGGGAACGGCTGCCGCTCCCGGAGGACGTTGGGCAGGCGCTGGTCGCCGACCTGCGCCGGGGTCGGCCCCAGACCAGTGACCGTCGCGTGTTCGTGCGCCTGGACGCGCCACGCACCGGTCTGTCCTCGGGGGCCGTCACGGCGATGGTGCACGCTGCCGGACGCCGCGCGGGAGTCGCGGTGACCGGCGCACATCAGCTTCGGCACACGGTCGCCGTCGAGCTGCTGCGCGCGGGCGCACCGATGTCGGAGATCTCCGAACTGCTGCGGCACCGACGAGCGGCTACGACGGCGATCTACGCCAAGGTCGACCAGGCTGCGCTGCGGCCGCTGGCGCGACCCTGGCCGGTAGGTGTCCGATGAACACGATGCGGCAGGCCGCCGAGGACTACCTCAGGCTGCGCCGGTCGATGGGGTTCAAGCTCGACAAGCCGGGCCACCTCGTCCTGCAGTTCGCCGACCACCTCGACCGGCTCGGCACCGGGCAGATCACCATCGACTCGGCGCTGGCATGGGCTCGGCAACCGGAGCAGGCGGACCCGAGCTGGTGGGCCTACCGACTCTCGGCGGTGCGCGGGTTCGCCGCCTACCTGCAGCCACGCAGGCCCGGGATCCAGGTTCCGCCGCCGAGCTTGCTTCCGCTGCGAACCATGCGGGCCACGCCGTATCTGTATTCAGGTGAAGACATCGCAGCGCTGATGCACGCAGCGCGACTGTTGAACACGCCGCTGGTCGCCTCGACGTACGAGACTCTGATCGGACTGCTGGCGGTGACCGGCCTGCGGCTCGGTGAGGCGCTCAACCTCTAGCGTGCCGAGGTCGACCTCACGACCGAGATGCTCACCGTTGTCAAAGGCAAGTTTGGCAAGAGCCGCCAGGTCCCGCTGCACCCGTCCACCGTCACGCGGCTGGGTGACTACGCCCGCCGGCGCGACGGCTTCATCACAGCGCCCAAGGCGAGCACGTTCCTTTTGTCCACCGCCGGCACCCGGTTGTCCTCCTGCCGCGTGGAATCGACGTTCCGTGCCCTGGTGCGGGCCGCTGGACTGCAACCGCGATCGGCCAGATGCCGTCCCCGGTTGCACGACCTGAGACACACCTTCGCCGTCAGCACCGTGCTGGATTGGTATCGCGACGGGCAAGACGTGCAAGCCCGCATGCCGCTGCTGTCCACCTATCTCGGTCACGTCGATCCCAGCGCGACCTACTGGTACCTGTCGACCGCGCCGGAACTGATGGCGCTGGCCTGCGCGCGGCTCGAACACGCGAAGGCACAGCCATGACACTGCTCGCGCCGGTGCTGCAGGGCTTCTTCACCGACAGGCTGATCGGACAACGCAACGCCAGCACGCACACGGTGGCCGCCTACCGAGACACCTTCCGACTGCTGCTCAGCTACGCCAGCCGTGACCTGGGACGGCCGGCCAGTCAACTGCGCCTCGACGACCTCGGCGTCACCGTGATCGCAGCGTTCTTGGACCACCTTGAGATCGAGCGCGGCAACCGTACCGCGACCCGCAACGCACGCCTCGCG
>CAYRLV010000443.1:0-3372 GCA_964425155.1 uncultured Ornithinicoccus sp.
GGCTCCTCGGCGGCAGGGTCGCTCCGCTCCATCTTCGCCGCTCGTCGTCGCCGCTCAGTCGTGGACACGGGAATCCCTCCCCAATCGGATGCGGTGGCGGTAGTGCTCGGGGAGGTAGACGCTCACGGCCAGCTCGAGCGGGTCGCCCCGGGGGTCGAAGTAGGTGCGTTCGACGTGCAGCAGCGGCGTGCCGGCCGCGCAGCCCAGGGCCTCCTGGTGCTCGGCGGTGGCGGCCACCGCACTGATCACCTGCTCGGCCGCGGCGATGTCGTGCCCGTGCGTCTCCAGCAGCCCGATGACGGTCACCGTGCTGCGGTGGCCGGCGACCGCCACCTCGGGCAGCTCCTCCAGCTGGTGCCCGATCCGGGTGGGCAGGTAGACGTGGGTGAGGCAGAACGGCTGGCCGTCGTGCAGCCGGCGGAACGACACGGCATACAGGCTCTTGCTGTCCAGTCGGAGGCGGGCGGCCGCGGACGCGTCGTAGCTGCCGACGAGCGGGCTGACCACCTCGAGCTCGGTGTCGAGGGCGAGCCCGAGCAGGTCGTCGACCGAGGCGAACGGGCGCGCGTAGCGGTGGTCGTCGGCGGTGACGAAGGTGCCGCGGCCCGGGACCCGGTAGACGAGCCCCTCGGCGACCAGGTCCTGGAACGCCCGCCGGACCGTCTGGCGGGAGAGCCCGTGCTCCTCGGCGAGGCCGAGCTCGGTGGGGAGGGGCTGGTCCGGCGCGAAGGCCCCGCGGCGGATCTGGTCGCGCAGCGTCCGGGCGAGCACCCGGTAGGCGCTCTCACCGGGTCGGCGGGCGGGCAGCTTCATCGAGGCCTTCTTCTGATTTGTCCGGCCATATTAGGAAGCGCCGTACAATGCGTCAAGCGGTGCCGCCTGCCTCTACCATGGCCGCACTATGACGGAGTGGTTACTGGTCCTGGCCGGTGTCGTGCTCACCGCCGGGACCGCCCTCTTCGTGGCCGCCGAGTTCTCGCTCGTCGCGCTCGACCGTCCGGCGGTGGAGCGCGCGCACGACCAGGGCGACCACCGGGCCGGGCCGGTGCTCGCGTCGCTGCGGCAGTTGTCCACCCAGTTGTCCGGCGCCCAGGTCGGCATCACCCTCACCACCCTGGTCGTCGGCTACCTGGTCGAACCGTCCGTGGGAACCCTGCTCGAGGCGCCGGCCCGTGCCGTGGGCCTGCCGGACGGCGCGGCGCGGCCGGTGGCGACCGCGGTCGCACTCGTGCTGGCGACCGCCTTCTCGATGGTCGTCGGTGAGCTGCTGCCGCAGTTCCTCGGCATCTCCGCACCGCTGCCCACGGCGAAGATCGTGGCCGTGCCGGTGCGGGTGTTCTCGCTGCTCGTGCGGCCGCTCATCGTGGTGCTGAACGGCTCGGCCAACCTGATCCTCAAGGCCCTGCACATCACGCCGCAGGAGGAGCTGTCCGCCGCGCGCACGCCGCAGGAGCTGACCTCGCTGGTGCGGCGCTCGGCCGAGGCGGGCACCCTCGAGGCGCAGACGGCCCGGCTGCTCACCCGGTCGTTGATCTTCGGCGAGCAGACCGCCGCCGACGTCATGAGCCCGCGGGTGCGCTGCACCGCGATCGACCGGACCGCGTCGGCCGCCGACGTCCTGGAGCTGGCCCGCGAGACCGGGCACTCGCGGTTCCCGGTGCTGGGCGAGGACTGGGACGACATCGACGGGCTGGTGCACGTCAAGCGCGCGATCGCGGTGCCGCACGAGCGCCGGCCCGACGTGCCGGTGTCGGCGCTGATGACCGACCCGGTGCTGGTCCCCGAGACCATCCGGCTCGACCCGCTGCTGCTGCAGCTGCGGGGTGGTTTCCAGATGGCCGTGGTGGTCGACGAGTACGGCGGCACCTCGGGCCTGGTCACGCTCGAGGACGTCATCGAGGAGATCGTCGGCGAGGTCAGCGACGAGCACGACCGGGGTGGGACGACCGGCCGCGCGATGTCCGACGGGACCTGGACCGTGCCGGGCATGTGGCGGCCGGACGAGGTCCGTGACCGGATCGGCGCGCCGGTGCCGGACGGGCCGGCCTACGAGACGGTCGGTGGTTTCGTCATGGCCGCGCTCGGCCGGGTGCCCGAGACGCACGACGAGGTCTCGGTGCCCGGGTGGGTGATCCGGGTGGCCGCGATGGAGGGCCGACGGGTCGACCGGCTGCGGTTCGTCCCGGCGCCGGGCCGGCCCGTCGGGCCGGACGCCCCTGTCGTCGAGGGCGCGGGCAGCGTCTCGGAGAGCCGGCCCACGCCCGCCGGGCCTCCGGCTGCCGGTGAGCCCGACGGGGGTGACCGGTGAGCCCCGGACCCGCGTTGGCCGTGTCGGTCCTGCTGCTGCTCGGCAACGCCTTCTTCGTGGGAGCCGAGTTCGCGGTGATGACCGCACGACGCGCCCAGCTCGAGCCGCGAGCGGCTGCGGGCAGCAGACCGGCCAGGCTGGCGCTGCAGGCGCTGGAGCAGGTCGCCTCGCTGCTGGCCTGTGCGCAGCTCGGGATCACGGTGTGTTCCCTGGGTCTGGGTGCGGTCGCCGAGTCGGCGCTGCACCACCTGATCGCGCCACCCCTCGAGCGGCTCGGGCTCGGCTCGGGTGTGGCCCACCCGGTCGCGCTCGTGCTGGCGTTGCTGATCGTGGCCTACTTCCACGTGGTCATCGGCGAGATGGTGCCCAAGAACCTGGCGATCGCGGGGCCGCAGGCGGCCGCTCTGGTGCTCGCCCCGCCGCTGCTCTACCTCACCAAGGCGCTCCGCCCGATCATCCGGCTGATGGAGGCGGTCGCCAAGGGCCTCGTCCGGGCGTTCCGGGTCGAGCCGAAGGACGAGATCACCTCCGCCTACACGCTGGAGGAAGTGCAGTCCATCGTGGCGGAGAGCCACGAGAAGGGGCTGATCGAGGAGGACCGGCACGGGCTGGTCCGCGGGGCCCTGGAGTTCAGCGACCGGGTCGCCGGCGACGTCGCGGTGCCGCTGGCCGAGCTGACCACCCTGCCGGCCGGGGCCACGCCCGGCGACATGGAACGGCTGATCGCCAAGCAGGGCTTCTCCCGCTACCCCTACCTGGACTCGGGGGGTGACCTGCGCGGCTACCTGCACCTCAAGGACATCCTGTACGCCGACGACGACGCCCACGACCAACCCATCCCGGCCAAGCGGATCCGGCGGCTGGCCACCGTCTCGGGCGGCGACGAGGTGCGGGACGTCCTCACCACGATGCAACGCACCGGCGCCCACCTGGCGCGCGTCGTCGACTCGGCCGGCACGGTGGCCGGCGTGGTGTTCCTGGAGGACGTCCTGGAGGAGCTGGTCGGCGAGGTGAGCGACGCCAGCCAGCGGTGAGCGGGCCGCATACGGCGATCCGGCGACCGG
>CAYRLV010000444.1:0-3359 GCA_964425155.1 uncultured Ornithinicoccus sp.
CGACGAGCGGCGAAGCTGGCGCGGAGCGAACCTGCCGCCGAGGAGCCGCGACCGACGACTCAGTTGTCGGGGTTGGTGCCGAGGGTGACGTCGATGTCCTTCTGCTGGCCGTCGCGGACGACCGTCACGGTGATCTTGTCGCCGGGCGTGCGCTCGTGGACCTGGGCGACCAGGGAGAGCCAGCTGTCGATGGAGTCACCGTTGATCTTGATGACTGCGTCACCGGTCTGCAGCCCCGCCTTCTCCGCCGGGGTGTCGGCGAGCACCTTGATGTCGGCGGCGGCGCGCTTGGCCGATCCGACCTGCACCGTGGTGTCCTGGCCCTGCACGCCGAGGAAGGCGTGTTCGACGGTGCCGTTGGTGATCAGCTGGTCGGAGATCGAGCGCACCTCCGAGACGGGGATCGCGAAGCCGATGCCGATGTTGCCGCTCTGCCCACCCTGGAGGCTGGAGCCGAGCGTGGCGATCGAGCTGTTGATGCCGACGAGCTGGCCGGAGGCGTTGACCAGGGCGCCGCCGCTGTTGCCGGGGTTGATGGCGGCGCTGGTCTGGATCGCGTTGGTGATCACCGGCGTGGTCGGCTGCCCGACGCCGGACGACTCGCCCTCGGTCGTCACCGGGCGGTCGAGGGCGCTGACGATGCCGGTCGTGACGGTGCCGGCGAGGCCGAGCGGGTTGCCGACGGCCATCACCGGGTCTCCCACCCGCAGCTTGTCGGAGTTGCCCATGCTGATCGCGGTGAGGTCGTCCGGCGCGTCCTCGATCTGCAGGACCGCGAGGTCGGTCGACGGGTCGGTGCCGACCACGGAGGCCTGGTAGGTCCGCTTGTCGTTGAGGGTCACCGTGATCTGCCCGCCGCTGCCACCGGCCGTCACGACGTGGTTGTTGGTCACGACGTGCCCCTCGGTGTCGATGATGACGCCGGAGCCCTGGCCGCCGCTCTGGCCGTTGGTCACCTTGATCGCGACGACACTGGGCGCGACCGCCTTGGCGGTGGCGGTCCAGTCGGTGTCACCTCCCGTGGCCTGGACCACGGGTGCGCTCGTGGTCGTGCCCGTGCCCGTACCCGCGGCCTCGGCGCTTCCCCCGGTGAGCTGTCCGACGCCGTAGGTGGCGCCGCTGGCCAGCAGCGCCGCGAGCACGGCGACCGCGGGCAGCTCGTAGCGGCGCCGCGGGCGATGGGTCGACCCTCCGGGCTTGGGGCCGGAGGAGGCCGGCGGCACGGTGGCGGTCGACCCCGAGCCCGCCCACGGCGGCGCCCCGTGGGCAGCGCCGTAGGGCTGCTGGTGGGGACCCTGCCCGGCGTGCTGGCCCGGGCCGTAAGGCTGCTGGCGGTAGCCCTGACCGTGCTGCTGTCCGGGGCCGTAGGCCTGCTGACGCGGGTCCTGGCCGGACTGCCCGGCCGAACCGGGCGACTGCTGCCGGGGGTCGCGTCCCCCGTGCTGGGCCGCGCCGTACCACTGCAACGGGCCGGGTGCGGCCTCCGGCTCCTGCCATCCCTGCCGGTTGTCCGGGCCGTGGCCCGGCTGCTGGGGCTGGTCGCTGCTGCCCATCGTCTCTGTCCTCCTCCTGGGCCGGGGTGGCTCGAGGCCCTCCGCCGGACCCTCCGTCCGAATAACACCAGTCAAGCCCTGGAAACTCCGGGGACACTGGGCGCAGTCTGTGAACTTGCTGTGGGCAGCTCGACGACGAACGTGGCACCGCCGCCCGGAGTCGGTGCCACTCCCACGCGCCCGTCGTGGCTGGTGACTATGGCTGCGACGATGGCCAGTCCCAAGCCGTTCCCGCCTCCGCGGCCCCGCGCTCGCGAGGGGTCGGACCGGTAGAACCGCTCGAAGACCTGGGTGGCGTCCTCCTCCGGCACGCCGTGACCGTGGTCGCGGACCTCGAGCACGGCCCGATCGCCCTCCCGTCGGCCCACCGCCAGCTCGATCGGCGTGCCGCTCGGCGTGTGGTGGATCGCGTTGGCCAGCAGGTTGGTCACCACCTGGCGCAGCCGTTCCTCGTCGCCGGCGACGAGGGTGGACTCGAGCTGACCGGACACCGGCAGCAGCCGGATCTCCCGGTCCGGGTCGAGGGCTCGCGCGTCCTGCACCGCGTCGGCGGCGAGCACGGTGAGGTCGACCGTGCCGAGCTCGACCGACCGAGGGGTGTCCAGCCGGGTCAGCAGCAGCAGGTCCTCGACCAGGCCGCCCATCCGGGTGGCCTCGTCCTCGATCCGGCGCATCGCGCCGGCCACCTGCTCGGGGTCACGCACGGCACCCTGCCGGAACAGCTCCGCATACCCACGGACCGTCGCGAGGGGAGTGCGCAGCTCGTGCGAGGCATCCCCTACGAATTGGCGCATCCGCTCCTCGGAGGCCTCCCGGACGGCGAAGGACTGCTCGATCTGGGCCAGCATCGCGTTGAGCGAGGTCGAGAGGCTGGTCACCTCGTCGGGCGCGGTGCGTTGCGGGATGCGCCGGGCGAGGTCGCCGCTCGCGATGCCCGCTGCGGTGTCCTCGATCTCGCGCAGCGGTCGGAACGCGCGCCGGACGGCGAACCAGCCGATGACGCCGCACGCGGCGGTGACGACCAGGCCGATGACGGTGGTGAGCACGCGCAGCTGGTGCACGGTGCTGTCCACCGGGTCCAGCGACACGGCCACGGCGAAGGTCGCGCTCCCGTCGCGGGTCGCGCCGGCCACGACTCGCCAGCGGCCGTCCCCCTCGCGGGAGGGCACCGTGAAGGGGTCGCCACTGCGGACGCGGTGATCGGTCAGCGCCAGGTCCGGGATCTTGGGCAGCGCCTGGTCGGCCGTCGGGGTGGTCACGTCGAGGGAGCGCTGCCCCGGCCCGGTCGGCATGATCCGGACGGCGTAGGTGTTGGGTGGCGTGAACGGGTCCGGGGTGGACCGCTGGTTCATGACCTGGGCGAACGCGGACTGGGCCACCGGCACCGCGGCCTGCTGGAGCTCCTGGTCGGTGCGGTCCATCAGGTAGCCGCGCAGCAGGGCGGTGGTCACCCCGGTCGTGAGCACGATCGCGACCAGCATCAGCACCACCACCACCGCGACGAGCCGCCAGCGCAGCGGCATCGCCCGCAACCGCTCGCGGGCGCTCGGTCCCGGGGAGAGGTTCATCGGTGCCTCAGTGTCCTTCCGGCGGCAGCCGCAGGACGTAACCGACGCCACGACGGGTCTGGATGAGCGAGGGCCCCTCGCCGTCGAGCTTGCGCCGCAGGTAGGAGATGTAGGACTCGACGATTCCCGTCTCGCCCCGGAAGTCGTAGTCCCAGACGTGGTCGAGGATCTGCGTCTTCGACAGCACCCGGTTGGGGTTGAGCATCAGGTAGCGCAGCAGCTTGAACTCGGTGGGCGA
>CAYRLV010000445.1:0-3341 GCA_964425155.1 uncultured Ornithinicoccus sp.
CGGGTGCCGCCGTCGGCCTGCAGCACGTCGCAGTCGAGCACGATCGTGTTCTCCCCCAACGCTTTCGTGTCCACGACGGCGCGCAGACTGCGCCCCACCAGCCGGGAGATCTCGTGCGTGCGGCCCCCGATGCGGCCCTTGACCGACTCGCGGTCGGAGCGGGTGTTGGTCGACCGCGGCAGCATCGCGTACTCCGCCGTGACCCAGCCCTGCCCGCTGCCCTTGCGCCAACGCGGGACACCCTCGGTGAACGACGCGGCGCACAGCACCCGGGTCCGGCCGAACTCGATGAGCACGCTGCCCTCGGCGTGGTCGAGCCAGTTGCGGGTGATCCGGATGTCGCGGAGCTGGTCGGCCGCGCGGCCGTCGTGTCGAGTCATGCCCCAAGGTTAGGGGGCGGCCCCACGAGCCTCGCGCCCCGCCATACCCCGATCTCCGTGAGGAATCTTCGTGAGGTTTGGTGCCCTCTGAGGGCACGAAACCTCACGAAGATCCCTCACGGAGATGGGTCACGGGAGGTCGTATGTCGTGCCGGCCGCCGCGACCTGTACCTCACCCGACCAGACCGCGGTGGCCTCGTCGCGGCACACCTGCGGGTCGTTCCAGGCCGGGATGTGGGTCAGGACGAGCCGACCCACTCCCCCGGCGTCGCGCACGGCCTCCGCGGCACGGCGCCCGGACAGGTGGACGCCGGTGGCCTCGTCGCGGCCCTCGACGAAGGCGGAGTCGGCCAGGACCAGGTCGGCGTCCCGCATGAGCGGCAGCAGCGCCTCGCAGGCGTCGGTGTCACCGGTGTAGGCGAGCACCGCGCCGTCCGCCTCGACCCGCAGGCCGTAGGCCTCGACGGGGTGGTTCACCCGGTGCGGCGTGACCGTGAAGGGACCGACCCGGAAGGGTTCGCGGTCGACCATCGTGCGGAAGTCGAACTCACCCGTCATACCTTCGGGTTCGCCCAGGCCGTAGGCGAGCGCCATCCGTTCCGCGGCGCCCTCGGGCGCGTGCACCGGGATGCGCGGGTGCTGGTCGGGGCAGTGCGGGCAGTACTTCTGCGCCACGTAGAGCCCGCACAGGTCCATGCAGTGGTCGGGGTGGAGGTGGCTGAGCACGACACCGTCCAGGTCACGCAGCCGCACGTGCCGCTGCAGCGGGCCGAGGGCGCCGTTGCCGAGATCGAGCAACAACTGCCAGGTGCGGCCCTCGTGCTCGGCCGAGAGGAGGTAGCAGGACGCGGGCGAGTCGGGGCCGGGGAACGAGCCGGCGCACCCGACGACCGTGACCCTCACGACGCGAGCACCGGCACGCCGCCGACCTGCCCGACCAGCCCCACCTCCGGCCCGAGGAACCGCCGGGCGAGGTATTCGAAGGCGTGCGGCTCCCCGGTCGTGAGGAACTGGTGCTCCGGCGCAGGCAGCCCGTCGGCCCGCAGCGCGTCGCTGTCGGCCAGCACCCGGTAGACGTCCTTGGCCGTCTCCTCGGCGGACGACACCAGCGTGACGCCCTCGCCCATGACGTAGGAGACCACGCCGGTGAGCAGCGGGTAGTGCGTGCAGCCCAGGATCAGCGTGTCGACGTCCGCGTCCCGCAACGGCCCGAGGTAGTCCCGGCTGACCGCCAGCAACTCCGGGCCGGAGGTGACGCCCGACTCGACGAACTCCACGAACCGCGGGCAGGCGGCGCTGGTCACGGTGATCTGCGGCGCGGCGGCGAACGCGTCCGGGTAGGCCTTGCTCTGGTGGGTCGCCTGGGTGGAGATGACACCGACCCGGTCGTTCCTCGTCGCCGCGACCGCGCGCCGGACGGCGGGCCGGATGACCTCGACGACCGGCACGTCATACCGCTCCCGGGCGTCGTGGAGCATGGCGGCCGAGGCGGAGTTGCAGGCGATGACCAGGATCTTGACGCCGTGGTCGACCAACCGGTCCAGGCACTCCAGGGCGTACTTGCGGACCTCGGCGATGGGTCGCGGGCCGTAGGGCGCGCGCTCGGTGTCGCCGACGTAGACGACGGCCTCCTGCGGCAGCTGGTCGAGCACCGCGCGGGCGACGGTCAGGCCGCCGAAGCCGGAGTCGAAGATGCCGATGGGTGCGTCTACCACGTCCTGAGGGTAGAGCGCGGCAACCGCGTAGCCCGAATTCTCGGCGCGTCGACTCCGTCACACCCCGGGACGCCGGGTCGGCCCGCGACGGGGACGATCCGTGCGGCGATCACCCCGCGGATCCTCCCCGCACCTCGAGAGTCCGGGCCATCGCCGAACGCCGCGGCCGGGGTCCGCGGGCCGAGGCCAGCAGGGCTCCGCCGAGGAGGACCGGGACGCCGTACTCCAGCACCGAGCCCCAGCCCGTCCCGACGATCATCGCGACGAGGTAGACCGTGAACAGCCCGGCCGTGGCCTTGCCGACCCATCGCCACCACAGGCCGGCGAGCAGCACCGCACCGAGGGTGAGCTCCGCAACGGTGGCGGCGACGGCGGCCGCCGGGACCAGCGCCGACCACGGCACCAGCTGCGCGGTCTCGGCGCGGAAGTGCGCCCAGTCGCCCCACGAGACACCGGGGGCTCCCGGAGCACCCCACAGACCGAACCTGTCGGCCACGGCCCCGAGCAGCTCCGCGCCGATGACGATCCCGATCGACCGGCCGGCCCACCAGCGCGCCGCGGGCCGTCCGGATCCGAGCTGGACGACGGCGGCCAGGGTGAGGACGCCGACCACCACCCAGGTCACCGGGCCCGGCGCGTTCGGTGGCGTGGACAGCATCCAGGCCGCCGTAGCAGCCAGTCCGGCCACCACCCAGACGGCGCCCCCGACCCGCCGCGCCACGTCCATGCGTTCCATCCCGACTCCTTCACGTCGCCATTTGGTAAGGTTCCTGACCAATTGAGCGTAGGAGGGAGCCCGAGGAATGGTCAAGCGCCTTACCAACCCCCTGCAGGACCGGGATCTGCCGCTGGGCAGCCTGATGAGCGCGGCCGGTGCTCGCCTCGGCGCGCGGCTCGACGCGGCCCTGGCGGACGCCGGGTTCGCGGACCTGCGCTCGGCGCACGCGGCCCCCTTCATCGGCCTCGACCCCGAGGGGACCCGGCCCAGCGTGCTGGCCGGCCGCGCACGGATGACCAAACAGGCGATGGGCGAGCTGATCGCCTACCTGGTGGAGCACGGCTATCTCGAGACGGTGCCCGACCCGAGTGACGGGCGCGCCCGCCTGGTGCGCGCGACGCCGAAGGGGTGGCGTGCCATCGACGCCGGTATGGCGGTCATCGACGCCTTTGACGCGTGGCTGGCCGGGCAGCTGGGCGAGGAGGGCGTGGCGCGGCTACGCGGCGACCTGCGCCTGATCCTCGAGGC
>CAYRLV010000446.1:0-3320 GCA_964425155.1 uncultured Ornithinicoccus sp.
TCGGCTTCGACTGGGAGGCCAACGACTTCTTCTGGTTCATCGCCGACCTCGCCGAGTCGTCCGACACCGTCCAGATCATGTATGGCATCGACGGCGCCAAGGACCTCTCCGAGGAGCTCCTCCCCCACCTGGAAGGTTATGACGGGGCTCGCCCGGTGCGCATCGGCAACGGCGCGTTCGACCAGAAGCAGCACGACGTCTGGGGGGCGATCCTCGACTCGGTGCTGATCCACACCAACTCGCGGGACGCCCTGGACGACCGGCTGTGGCAGATCCTGGCCGGGTTCGTCGACCAGGCGATCGAGCACTGGCAGGAGCCGGACCGCGGGATCTGGGAGGTCCGGGGCGAGCCGAAGCACTTCACCTCCTCGAAGGTCATGTGCTGGGTCGCGGCCGACCGGGGTGCCCGGCTGGCCCGCGTGCGGGACAACGACGAGCTCGCCGACCGGTGGCAGGCGGCCGCGGACGAGATGCACGAGGAGATCTGCGCCCGTGGGGTGGACGACCGCGGGGTGTTCACCCAGCACTACGACACCGACGCGCTGGACGCGTCGAACCTGCTGATCCCCCTCGTGGGATTCCTGCCTCCGGACGACCCCCGGCTCCGGGCCACCGTCCTCGCGATCGCCGACGAGCTCACCGCCGACGGACTCGTGCTGCGCTACCGCGTGGAGAGCACCGACGACGGGCTCAGCGGCGAGGAGGGCACCTTCACGATCTGCTCGTTCTGGCTGGTGGCCTGCCTGGCAACGATCGGCGAGCACCGCCGCGCCCGTCACCTCGCCGAGCGGCTGCTCAGTCTCGCCACGCCCCTGGGCCTGTATGCGGAGGAGCTGGAGGCCGCGAGCGGTCGGCACCTGGGCAACTTCCCCCAGGCCTTCACCCACCTCGGGCTGATCCAGGCGGTGCTCAAGGTGATGGCCGCGGAGAACCAGGCCGACGGCTCGCCGGAGTCGCCTTCGTCGTAGCCGAGCGACGGCGACGGAGGCGTCCGCCGACACGCCGCAACTACATCGGGACGACGGTGACCTCGCCTCGACCGAGCCCCCGGACGGACTCGGCGTGCTCGGACGCATCACCGACCAGCACGATCGTCCAGGAGCCGGTCACCCAGCGGCGGTAGGCGGTATCGAGCCGGGCGGCGTCGACGCCCGCGAGGTCGTGCAGGTAGTCCGTGGTGAAGTCGGTCGTCAGTCCGTCGAGGGCGAGCATGACGGCCTCGTCGGCGATCGCGTCGGCGGTGGCGTAGCGCCCCGGAGCGGTCTTGGCGATGAAGTCGACACCACCGCGCACCTCCTCGTCCGAGAAGCCCTCCCGCGCGGTCTCGAGCAGGTCGAGCAGCAGGCCGAGCGCGTCCGCCGTCGCGTCGGCGCGCACCGACCCGGTGACGCCGAACAGGCCTTCCCCGTGGCGGGGCCGGAACCCGGCGCGGATGCCGTAGGTGTAGCCCTTCTCCTCCCGCAGGACCGCGTCGATGCGCGCCCCCGGCGAGCCGCCGAGGACGAAGCCCAGGACCGGGTAGGGAGCCCAGCCCCCGTCCACCCGCCGGTGGGGTCCGACCGTGCCGAGGTAGATCTCGGTCTGCACCGAGCCCGGCCGGTCCACGAAGACGATCCGCGTGCCGTCGTCGGATCGCGGCTGTTCGGAACCTTCGTCGGGCGCATCCGCCACGACAACCTCGGCCGGGGCTGGACCACCGCGCCAGGTCGCGAGCGTCGGTTCCAGCGCGGCCGGCAGGTCGACCTCGGCCAGGTCGCCCGCCACCACGAGAGTGGCCTCGTCGGGCCGGACGTGCTCGGCGTGGAACGCCGCGACCTCGCGGCGGGTGATCGCCGACACGGTCTCGCGCGAGCCGCCGGCGGGGCGGGACGCGCGGTGGCTCGGGGCGAAGTGGGTCCGGATGAACTCGAGCGCCGCCCGGGCGCCGGCGACCGCGTGCTCCTGGTCGATCTCGGCCAGTCGGGTGGCGACGTGCCGCGACACCTCGTCCTCGGGGAAGGCGGGTTCGCTGACGCACTCGGTGAGCAGCCGCAGCGCCTGTCCCAGGTGCCCCGGGGCCACGTCGGCGTCCACGACCAGACCGCGCTCGGCCATGCCGGCGCCCAACGCGATCCCGTGGCGTTCCAGCTGCTCGGCCATCTCCTCGGCCGTGCGGGAGGCCGTGCCCTCGTCCAGGGTGCGCGCCATGATGCCGCCCACGCCCTCGACGGCACGCGGCTCGGCCGCGAGCGGGGCGGGGACCGCGAGGCGCAGGGACAGGACGTACTGGCCCGGCACGTCATACGTCATCACGGTCAACCCGTTCGCGAGGCGGGTGGTCTCGCGGGGCGGGAAGCTCCACGGCTCCGGTGGGCCGACGGCCGGGCGGGGTGGGGTGGCCGGAACGGTGCTCATCGCGTCTCTCCCTCGGCGCCGTCGGCAAGGTAGGCGACCACCGCCGCCGACCGCGGTCGCAGCCAGGTGCGAGCGACGTCACGCACCTGCTCCGCAGTGATCGCGGCGACGCGGTCGAGGTAGGTGTTGACGTAGCCGGGGTCGCCCTGGAGCAGGGCGTGGTGGCAGATGAGGTCGGCCCGCTCCTCCTGCGAGGCCAGCGCGGACAGGTAGGCCCGCTCGTTGCCGGCCTTGGCGGACTCCAACTCGACCGCGGTGGGGCCCTCGTCGGCGAAGCGCTCCAACTCGGCCATCGCGGCCGCCTCGACCTCGTGGGCCCGAGCTCGGCGGGCGACGTCCACCCCGAGGAAGCCCAGGGAGACACCGTCGACCAGACCCATCGCGTGCGCGGTCACGCTCGTGGCCGTCTGCGCGCGGCGGACGAGGGTCCGGTAGAGCCGCGAGGTCGCCAGTCCGGCGAGGATGTCGAGGGCGAGGGTGGCGGCGAAGAAGTCGGGGGTGGCGTCGACCGGCAGCCGGAAGGCTAGGTGGAGGCGGTCGTTGGGCACATCCTCGACACGCTCTTCGCGCACCGAGTCCGCCAGTGGCGCAAGCGGTTCGGCCGCTGGGGTCTGCGGCTTCGGTCGGGCCTCCAGACCCCCGAAGTAGCGCTCGGCGGCAGCGAACCCCTCCTCCGCGGTCAGGTCGCCGACGAGCGTCAGCACGGTGTTGGCCGGGACGTAGTGGCGCCGGTAGAACGCGTGCACGTCGGACAGCTCGGCGGCGTCGAGGTCGTCCATCGAGCCGATCGTGGCGTGGTGGTAGGGATGGCCCTTGGGGAAGACGGTCGCGTAGATGTCGATCAGCGCGGTGCCGTAGGGCTGGTTGTCGTAGCGCTGCCGCTTCTCCTCCTTGACGACGTCGCGCTGGTTGTCGAGGTTCTCCTG
>CAYRLV010000447.1:0-3318 GCA_964425155.1 uncultured Ornithinicoccus sp.
TCGTCGCCGACTTCGTCGGCCGCGACCGGGGCTACCGCGCACTCGGGTTCGTGTCATCCGGTGGCGTGCCGGCCTCTCCCGAGCCGACGATCGACCTGGGCGACGAGGTGGCCGGGACACCCGAGGGCGGTGACCGCTGGGTGCTCGTGGTGGACGACGACCGGCGCCCGGCCGGGTGGCTCGACCGCGCCTCCTCCGACGGCCAGGCCGCCGCCGAGGGCGAGCGACTGCACCGCGGCGGCACGGTGGCCGCACAGGACGGCACGCTGCGGGCCGCGCTCGACGCGGCGCTCTCCTCGCCCTCCCGGCGCGGCGTGATCGTCGACGGCGAGGGCCGGTTCGTCGGCACGGTCAGGGCGCAGCAGGTCCTCGACCTGATCGAGGCGGAGCGCGACGACCGTGACGCACCCGAGCACGCGGCGGGCGCGGGCTGATGTTCTCCTACATCTCCGAAAACGCGGGCATGCTGCTCAACTACACCGGCTGGCACGTTCTGCTTTCGCTCGCGCCGCTGTTCATCGGGCTGGCGCTCGCGCTGCCGATCGGGTGGGTGGCCAACCGTTATGGGTGGTTCTACGCACCCGCGGTCGCGGTGACCGGCCTGCTCTACACCATCCCGTCGCTCGCGCTGTTCGTCTTCATGCCGGTCATCATCGGCACCCAGATCCTCAGCCCGGTCAACGTGATCGTGGCGCTCTCGGTCTACACGGTGGCGTTGCTCACTCGCACCGTGGCCGACGGCCTGGCCTCGGTGCCCGACGACGTCATCTCCGCCGCCACCGCGATGGGCTACAAGGGGTTCGGGCGGTTGGTGCGGGTCGAGCTGCCGATCGCGGTGCCGGTGATCGCCGCCGGGGTCCGGGTGGCCACCGTCTCCAACGTGAGCCTGGTGTCGGTGGCCGCGCTGATCGGCGTGCCGCAGCTCGGGATGCTCTTCATCACCGGCTTCTCGCTGCACTACTACACGCCGGTCGCGCTCGGCATCATCGGCTGTGTGGTGCTCGCCCTGGTGTTCGACGGGATCATCCTCGGGGTCACCAGGCTGCTCACGCCATGGCGCCGGCAGGGGGCGACGCCATGATCCAGGGCATCATCGACTGGCTGGCCGACCCGGCGCACTGGAGCGGCTCCGACGGCATCGTGCACCGGCTGCTGCAACACCTGGAGTACTCCGCGCTGTCGCTGGTCCTGGCAGCCCTGATCGCGCTGCCGCTCGGCATGTTCATCGGACACACCGGCAAGGGCACCTTCCTCATCGCCGGGGTCGCCAACTCCTTCCGGGCGCTGCCCAGCCTCGGGCTGCTGGTGCTGATCGTGCTGGTGATGTCCGGCAGCCTCCCGTTCGGCATCGCCTACCTGTTGCCCACCGTGATCGTGCTGGTGTTGCTGGCGATCCCGCCGATCCTCAGCAACACCTACGCGGGCATCCAGAACATCGACGCCGACGCGCGGGACGCCGCCTACGGCATGGGGATGACCGGCCGCCAGGTCCTCGTGCAGGTGGAGACCCCGTGTGCGCTACCGCTGATCATCTCGGGCATCCGCAGCGCCGCGCTGCAGATCATCGCGACGGCGACGGTCGCTGCATACGTCTCGCTCGGCGGCCTGGGGCGCTACGTGATCGACGGGCAGCAGCAACAGGACTACCCGCAGATGGCGGCCGGCGCCGTGCTCGTCGCGGTGCTCGCCCTGCTCGTGGACGTCGTGCTGATCGGGGCGCAGCGATTTGTGGTGTCCCGCGGGCTCACCGGGCGTTACGCTCGTTCTTCGGGCGGCCCGGACGAGATCGCGGAGCCGGATGCCGCCGACCAGACCGTCTCCACCGCCGCCTGACCATCGCTCATCGACAGGAGAACGCCATGAACCGCTCGAGAAGCCTCGCCACGATGGTGGCGGTCGTGGGTCTACTGGCCGTGGCCGCGTGCGGCAGCGACTCCGGCGGGTCGCCGCTCGGCGGGAGCACCGGCGGCGCCGCGACCGGGGACACCGCGCCCAGCGACACGATCGTCGTCGGCTCGGCCAACTTCCCCGAGAACGTCCTGCTGATGAACATCTACGCCGAGGCGCTCAAGGCCAAGGGCGTCAAGGTCGAGACCAAGCCCAACATCGGCAGCCGGGAGACCTACATCCCCGGCCTCAAGGACGGCTCGATCGACCTGATCCCCGAATACAGCGGCGTGCTGCTGCAGTACTTCGACAAGGGCGCCACGGCAGTCTCCTCCGACGATGTCTACGCGGCGCTCCAGAAGGCGTTGCCGCCCAACCTCATCGTTCTCGACAAGTCGTCCGCGGAGGACAAGGACGCGGTGGTCGTCACCAAGGAGACGGCGGACAAGTACGGCCTGTCGTCCATCGCGGACCTCAAGCCGGTGGCCAACAAGCTCAAGCTCGGCGGTCCCCCGGAGTGGAAGACCCGCGAGACCGGCGTGCCGGGGCTGAAGAAGAAGTACGGCCTGACCTTCAAGGAGTTCGTCTCGCTCGACACGGCCGGACCGCTGACCATCCAGGCGCTGAAGTCGGGCCGGGTCGACGCGGCGGACGTCTTCACCACCGACCCGTCGATCGCCGAGAACGGCTGGGTGATCCTCAAGGACCCCAAGAACCTGTTCGCCGCGCAGAACGTCGTGCCGCTGATCAACAAGGCCAAGGCCGGTGACACGGTCAAGGCCACGCTCAACCAGGTGAGCAAGAAGCTCGACACCGCGCAGCTCGGCGACCTGGTCAAGAAGGTCGTGACCGACAAGGACAACCCCAACAAGGTCGCCAAGGACTGGCTGTCCTCCAACGGCCTGATCTGACGCTCACCTCGCCCTGACGGCGGGTATGCGGGCGTCGCGGGTCAGCGCGGAGGCGGACCCACCGAGTCCCGGGGCTGGGGTGTCGGCGGGAGCACTGTGCGCCTGCTGTGCTTGCCGTCGATGGCCTTCGTGGTGACCCTGACGACGGTCTCGACGAGCTCGTCCAGCGGCCAGCGGTAGGTCGACAGCGGCGGGCTGAGCAGCCGGGAGACCGGGCGGTCGTCGTAGCCGAGCACGGACAGGTCGTCGGGGATGCGCAGGTCGAGTGCCGCGGCGGCGGCGTAGACGCCGTAGGCGATCGAGTCGGACAGGCACAGGAACGCCGTCGGGGGGTCCGCGGCCTCGAGGATCTCCCGCACCACCGCGCTGGCCGCGTCCAGGTCGTGCGGGGTGGGCAGGAAGTCGGCCCGCACCCCCAGGGTGGGGGCCAGCCGCCGGAGCACGGCCTCGGCCGGGCGGTCCGGGGTCTCGACGCCCCCGGGGGTGAGCAGCGCGACCCGCCGGTGGCCCGCCTCGGCCA
>CAYRLV010000448.1:0-3313 GCA_964425155.1 uncultured Ornithinicoccus sp.
CAGGCCACCGCGATCGCCAACCAGGTCTTCGTGGTCTCGGTCAACGCCGCCATGCCTGACGGGGTGGGGCGCAGCATCGTGGTCGATCCGGAAGGGATCGTGCGGGTCGCCGCGCACCGCGAGGCACCGGTGTTCGTCACCGACGTCCTCGACCTGGACGCCGTCACTCGTGTCCATGCGATGGGCACCCGCGGCCTGAACGTTGGCTGTGGCCGGGTCACTGGTCTCGACACACGTCAAGAGCGATCCCAGCTCGCTGCTCACAGGTGCCCACTCTCGTCGTCCAGCGGATCCATCCTGCTGGGCGATGGGGCAGGGGCGGCAACCGGCTGCCGAAGTTGAACCAGCAGCCTATTCGTCGGTGACTTCGCCTGTGTCAAGGTCTACGGATGCCAGGCGTGGCCGTACTGACGGATTGGTGGTACGAGTGATGGTCGTTGCCACATCCGCTCGGTAGACGCGGGCGCGGTCGGCGGTCGAGCCCCCGCTGGTGTGCCTGGTGTAGCGGCTCTTGCCGGGCCAGCCCTGGTGGCCTTCTTCGCAGTGGTCCTTGGTGCGGCTGCGCATCCGGTCGGTGAAGGCGGGCAGGGCGTAGCGGTGCCATTCCTCCAGGGCGTCGCTGTTGAGGGCGAGGCCAGCGCGTCGGCGTTGGTCGGCGAGGACAGCGACTTCGTGGACGAGGTGGGGGTGCCTGGGCCAGCAGGCGGGGATGGTGCCGTTGATGTCCCAGGTGTATTCGTGGTTGAGCCAGCTGACCACGTCTTCCAGCCATGCCCACACCTGCTCTCTCAGCTCGGGCTGGGTGCAGGTGGGTGGGTCCCAGGGGCGTGGGAGCTGGCTGATGTCTCCGAGGGCGCGAACGTGGTCCTGGTCGCCGTGGGCGGCGATGTTGAGCTCGCGGTAGGCGAGCTTGATCAGGTTGCCGCCTGTGGGGAACGGCCACGTCATCTCCTGCGGGTGCACGGCATCCACGCTGTGGTTCACTTCCGGCTCCGGTCATCGACGAGGCCGCGCCGTTTGGCTTCCACGAGCGCGGCCGTGGTGCGTGCTTCCGGTGTGACGATCTGGCGCCGAGCTTGGCAGAGGCGTTTACGAACACCCTCCTGGTCGACTTTGAGGCGTGCGCCCGGTTTGCCGTCGATGCAGCGGTTCAGGCGGGCGATGATGGGTTTGCCGTTCTCGGCGACGACCAGGGCGTGGCGTTCTTTGAGTTGGCGGATCTCTTCGGGCCGAAGGACCGGGATGTCCTCGCCGGAGGTGGTTCGTCCGGCCGACTGACCGGTCTGCCAGCTGGTGCGGAAGACCCGGACGGTGCCGGCGAGGTCGGAGATCTCCTGGTTGAAGGCGACGTCTTTGGAGCCGCCGAACATGACCATCACGTTGGTGAGCCCGAACAGGGCGCGGGCTTCTTGTTCGCCGTAGAGCGCGGCGAGTTGCCGCCAGGTCTGGGTGGCGTAGATGAAGGAGATCCCGAGGGCGCGTTCGTTGGCCATCCTGGTCCGCAGGGTGGGCAGCGGCGCGGTGGAGGGTAGCTCGTCGAGGCAGGCGAGGAACGGCGGGCACAGCCGGCCGTGGGTGGAGGCCTGCCCGGCGGCCAGGGCGGTGTCGAGGACGAACTCCGCGGCCGCGGTCATGAGCGGGGAGGCCGACGCGTAGGGGTCGTCGCGTCCGAGCATGTAGATGGTGCCGCCGCGGTTGATGACGTCGGCGATGTCGGTGGCCGGCCGTCCCCTGCTGGGGATGCAGCGGCGGCGGATGTCGGTTTGGAAGAACAGCGACATCGCCTGCTGCACGGTGGTGATGGTGTTTCCGGCGGTCCGGTCGTCGCCGTGCAGGGCGCCGTGCAGCAGTCCGTGCCAGAACGGTGCGGCGTGGGGGTGTTCGCGCAGGATCTCGGTGGGGTCGGTGGTGGCCATCGGGCTGGCGACCCAGCGCAGCACGTCCTGCAGCGAGCGGCCGGTGAGCGCGGCGGCGTGGAAGTAGCTTTGGATGACCTTGGCGGCTTCGGCGGCGTAGAACCGGGCCGCGTCGTCCCCGTGGCCGCCTTGGACCGCTCCCTTGACGGTGCCTGCCGTGAAGGCCTTGGCGCGGCGTTCGGCGACCATCGGGTCTACGCATCCGGCGATCGGGTCGAAGGTCAGCTCATCCATCCCGTCGGCGAGGCCGAACGGGTCCAGCACCACGCAGGGCCGGTCGTCATGGGAGCGGGCGGTGACGCTGAGCAGTAGGTCGTCGAGCTTGGTGAGGGTGACCAGCGCCGCGCCGGGGGCGTCAAGCAGCGCGGGAATCAGCAGGTCGAGGGTCTTGCCGGATCCTTGCGGGCCGATCACGCCGGTGGTGCGGTCCCACGGCACCCACAGCTGCCGGCCGCGGGGCTCGTGGGCGGCGCCCAGGCACCAGCCGACCTGGTGCGGGTCGATCCGCTGCAGGGTGCTCATGGGTTGCTCCTCCTGCTTCTGCTCCTGCAGCCGTACAGGTCTGGACGGACCACGGGCGCGATCTTCCGCAGCCGGGTGCGACCGAGCAGGGCCTCGGCTTCGGCCCGGCTGGCCATGCCCTGGGGACGGTAGGGCCCCCAGCGGCGCAGGCAGGCCACGAGTGTCCATGCCGTGGCAACGGTCAGCACCGTCTCGGTGGCGGCGACGCCCCACCTCAGCAGGTGCGGGCCGGCGGTGTTGGTGGCCCCGTGGAGGCCGGCGGCGCTGTCGCCGCGCAACACTCCGGGGAGGCTGACGATCAGCTCGTTCCGGGCTGGCCAGGTCCATCCGGCTCCGGTCAGCAGGTTCGCGGCCGCACGGCCAAGGTGCACGCCCATGGCCAGGACGAACAGAACGAACAGGAGGATCAGGGCCGGGATCTCCCAGGTCCATGGCATCGCGTCCTTGTGGCGGGAGCGTTGCATCGTCGCCTCCTTGGTCTCTCACCCCAAGGGCGGACGGCTCACTCTGGTGATCATCCTCGGGGGTTTGTGCTTCGCGCCGGTCGTTGCGTCTTCCTGGTCCCGGACAGACCCGGTCACGGCCCGGCGGCCTTGGTGGGGGTGTCGGAGATGTTGCCGACGCGCCAGATCTCGAACAGGTGCTTGGTGTCTTGGGCGTGGGTGTAGTCGGTGGTGGCGACGCCGACTCGGGGGTTTTGCGCGCCGATCGCCTGGTGGCGTGTGGGGTCGTCGACGATCTCGACGTGGCCGGCGACGTTGGGTCCGAGGTAGGAGTCGTAAAAGACCAGGTCCCCGGGTCGCGCCTGGTCGGGCTGGATGCGGTGTCCGTTGCCGGCGGCCAGCCAGTCGCGTTGGCTTTGGGCGGTGCGGGGC
>CAYRLV010000449.1:0-3299 GCA_964425155.1 uncultured Ornithinicoccus sp.
CGGAAGCCGAATCCCGCGGTGATCACCACGGTCCGAGGGGACGGGCAGCCCGTTTCCGTGGCCACGTGGTACCTCGTGGAGGACGACGGCCGGATCCTGGTCAACATGGACAATCGGCGCGCCCGCATGAAGTACCTGCGGGCCGATCCGCGGGTGTCGCTGACCGCCCTCGCCGAGGGCAACTGGTACGACCACGTCAGCGTCCAGGGCCGCGTGGTCGAGTGGGCCGACGACGAGCAGCTCGCCGACATCGACCGGCTCTCCCGCCACTACCGGGGAGATGCCTACCCCACGCGGGACCGCAGCCGGGTGAGCGCCTGGATCGAGATCGAGCGCTGGCACGGCTGGGGTGCCTACGGCTGAGCCGGACCGGCGGGACCGGCTGCCGAGGGCCTTCCGCTGGTTCTGGGTGGGGGAGGGCGTCTCGGACTTCGGCAGCTGGATCACCCTGTTGGCGTTGGACGTGCTCGTCGTCAAGAGCCTGCACGCGGGCACGACGGGCACCGGGCTGCTGAGCGCGGCGCGGTGGCTGCCCTACCTGCTGCTCGGTGTGCTGCTCGGCGCCCTGCTCGATCGGCGGGCGCGGCGCCCGGTGATGATCGCCACGGACCTGGCCCGGGTGGTCCTGCTGCTGCTCATCCCGCTCGCCTGGTGGGCGGACCTGCTGTCCCTGCCCGTGCTGCTGGCCCTCGTGTTCGTCTTCGGGACCGCCACGCTGATGAACGACGGCGCTTCCCAGGCCTTCGTGCCGCGGCTCGTCCCGCGCGGCCAGCTCCAGACCGCACACGCCCGGCTGGACGGCACCCGGGCAGTGGCCCAGACCGGCGGCCCGGCCGTCGGGGGCGCGATCGTCGGGCTGGTCGGGGCCCCGCTCGCGGTGCTGGCCAACGCCGGCACGTTCCTGTTCTCGGCGGCGGTCGTGGCTCTGGCCCGGACCGACGAGCCGGTGCGTGACCCCGAGGTGCGGCCGGACCTGCGGCGGGAGATCGGCGAGGGCCTGCGCTGGGTCTACCGCGGCGGCAGTCTGCGCCATCTGGCGGTCTGGACGCACGTCTGGTTCGCCGGGCAGGCGGCGCTCGGCGCGGTGCTGGCCGTGTACCTGCTCGTCGATGTGCACCTGTCCTACCTGTGGTTCGGGCTGGTCACGGCGGCGGCAGGGATCGGCGCGCTGTTCGGCGCGGCCGCGTCCATGCCGCTCGGCACGCGTCTGGGGAGCGGCGGCACCGTGATCCTCGGGCACGCGCTCAGCACCCTCGGGGTGCTGACCTTGCTCACGGCGTCGGTCGCGCCGGGGCGTGCGCTGCTGCTGGTCCTGCTGTGTCTCGGCCAGGGGCTGCACGGCTTCGCGATGGGCACGACCAACTCGCACGAGATGGCCTACCGGCAGTCGATCACCCCCGACGGGATGCAGGTGCGCACCAACATCACGATGCGCTCGATGAATCGGGCCGTGGTCGTCGTCGTCGCGCCCCTGGCGGGAGTGCTGGCGGAGTGGGGCGGGACGCGACCGCTCCTGGCCGTGGCCGCGTGCCTCTTTGCCCTCACGGCGATCGGGTTGTGGCGCAGCCCGTTCCGTCGTGCCGTCCTGGTGCGCGAGTCTGCTTAGACCGCAGTAAGATCCGTGTTGGCTGGCCTGGTGACCGGCGCTTGCTCAGGCTGAGGTCGACGACGCAGGCTGCCGAGCAGCACACCGGTGACCACGACCGCGCCACCCAGGATCTCCACCGGGCTGAGCGACTCGTGCAGGAACAGCCACGAGGCGGACATCCCCACGACCGGCACCAGCATCGAGAACGGCGCCACCACGCCGGCGGGGTGCCGGCTCATCAGCCAGACCCACACGCCCGAACCGGCGACGGTGCCGATCACGACCGTGTAGACCAGTCCGAGCACGGCCGGGAGGGCGTCCGCGGTGCCGGCCGTGGCGAGCGAGTGCCCGATCCGGCCGGGCCCCTCGACCAGCAGTGCGACGAGAAGCATCGGCAGCGGAGGCACGACGGACATCCAGAGCGTGAGGTGCAGCGGGTTGGGCGGGTGGGCCTGCCGGCTGCAGACGTTGCCGATCGCCCACCCGAAGGCACCGGCGAGCACCAGCAGGAACGGCGTGAAGTCGGCGACCTCGGCCCGGTGCGAGCCGACGATGGTCAGCCCGGCCACGGCGATCAGGATGCCCACGATCTGGCGGCCACTCACCCGTTCGCGCAGCACGGTGGCCCCCAGCACGAGGGTGAACGGCGCGGAAGCCTGCAGCACCAGCGAGGCGAGACCGGTCGGCATACCGGCGGACATCCCCCAGTAGAGGAAGAGAAACTGCAGGGTGCCGAAGCCGAGCCCGTAGCCGACCAGCCAGCGGGTGCGGACCGCGGGACGGGGGACGAGCAGCACGGTCGGGACCGCGATCAGGGCGAACCGCAGGCAGACGAGGAACAGCGGCGGGAAGTGCTCCAGCGACAGGTGGATGGCCAGGAAGTTCAGGCCCCACATCACCGCGACGGACGCCGCGAGCAGGCGGTGGGAGAGCGACATGTGCTCAGCCTGATCACCGGTGTTGATGAGCACAAGCGAATAGTTCTGCACGTATGATGTAGCGTTCCTTCATGGACGTCCGTCACCTCGAGCTGCTGCGCGACCTCGCCGAGCGGGGGAGTGTGACCGAGGTGGCGCGCGTGACCCGCCGCACCCCGTCGGCCGTGTCGCAACAGCTCAAGGTGGCCCAGCGCGAGCTCGGCGCCCGGCTGGTCGAGCCGGACGGCCGGGGGATCCGGCTCACCGAGGCGGGCCGTCTGCTGGCTCGCGGCGGCGCCGAGGTCGCGATCGCCGTGGAGCGGGTTCAGGCCAGTTGGGACGAGTTCCGTGGCGCGCCAAGGGGTTCGGTGTCGCTGGCGATGTTGCCGAGCGCGGCGACCTTCCTGCTGCCCGGCGCGCTCGACGCCCTGCGCGACGAGTCGATCGAGCTGAGCTGCACCGACGTGGACCTGGCCGAGGCGGAGTTCGGGGCACTGACCGCGGATCACGACATCGTGCTCGCGCACAGCCTCACCAGCGGGGCGCCGGCCGGCACCGTCGGGTTGCGGACGGTGCGCCTGGTCCGCGAACCCCTGGACATCGCGCTGCCGGCCGACCATCGGCTGGCCGCGCGGGCCGAGTTGGAAGCCCAGGACCTGGTGGCGGAGGACTGGATCGGCGTGCCGGTGGGGTTCCCGTTCGACACGGTGCTGCAGGCGATCGAGCACAGCACCGGGCAGAGCCTGCGGGTGACCCAGCGGTTGCGCGACAACCGGCTGATCGAGGCGCTGGTG
>CAYRLV010000450.1:0-3295 GCA_964425155.1 uncultured Ornithinicoccus sp.
TGGCTGGATGTCAGGAGAAGGCGTCCAGCGCGCGTGCCGCCTCCGCGGCCTCGGTGCGGGCGTCGGAGAGGGCCTCGTCGTGCGTCTCCTGCTCCGCCTCGGCCTCGGCGAGTTCGTCCTCGACACCGCCGAGCTCGTGCTCCGCGGTGCTCACCCGGCGGCGCAGCTCCTCGAGCAGCTCGGACAGCTCAAGGCTGCGCGCGGACAGGTCCTGCACCTTTCGGCGGGACCGCTCGACGTCCTCCTCGGCCGCACGCAGGTCGTCGGCGGCACGGGCGGCGCGTTCCTCGGCCTCCTCGCGCGCCCGGGTGTCGTCGGGCACCACCGACAGTTGCGGCTTCGCGGGCGGTGCCGGCCTGGTCGTGCCGGCGGCCCGGCTGGCCATCGCGGAGGTGACGTCGACGGCGCCGAACCCGGTGGCACGCAACGGTTCGGTGAGCTGGCCGGCCCGGACGGCATCGGCAGCGCCCGCGTCGACCATGGCCGCGTGCAGGGTGGACTCGACCTGCTCGGCCACCCCGGCGCTGACCGGGTTGCCGAGCTCCGCCGCGACCGACCGGGCGGTGCGCGTGACCGCCGCCGTGAGCTGGCGGCGCTGCTTGGTCAGCTCACGCAGCTGGCCGGCGTCGAGGTTCTCCTGCGCGGCCCGCAGGGACTCCCCCAGCGTCAGCACCTGCTCGAGCTCGTCGGCCCGGTGGCGGACCAGCATGTTCACGACCCACGCGGCGGCGGTCGGCTTGGGCAGCCGCCCGATCGCCTTGGCCAGGTCACCGTCGCCGGCGTCCTTCGCCTCGGCGACCAGTGACCTGCGGGTGGCGACGAACTCGGCGGGCAGCACGGCATACAGCTGCTCGCCCACGGTCTCCAGGTCCACGGCACTCCCTGTGTCGGATCAGCACAGTCTCGCAGGAACTCGGGCACACTCTGCCCTCCCGAGCACACGAAACTCGCCCAGGCACAGCGTGCACCGTGTGCACGAAGCAGTTTCGTGTGCCTGGACGTCTGACGTGTGCGCGACCACGCCGCGCCCGTCACCGGGGCCGGCCGCACGCCGGTCGGGGCTCAGAGCCAGCCGTTGTCGTCGGCGATCCGGACCGCCTCGGCACGGGTCTGCGCGCCGGTCTTGCCGATGGCCGCGGAGAGGTGGTTGCGGATCGTCCCCTCGGACAGGAAGAGCCGGCCGGCCATCGCCGACACGGTCGACCCGTCCCGGGCGGCGCGCAGCACCTCGGACTCCCGGGTCGTCAACGGCGACTCGCCGGACACCAGGCTGTCGGCCGCGAGCGACGGGTCGACGACCCGCAGGCCGGAGTGGACCCGGCGCACGGCGTCGGCGAGCTGCCGTGCCGGCGTGTCCTTGACCACGAAGCCGGAGGCACCGGCCTGCATCGCCTTGCGCAGGTAGCCCGGACGGCCGAACGTCGTGACGATGAGGACCTTGATGCCCGGCACCTCGCTGCGCAGCTCCCGCGTCGCCTCGATGCCGTCGAGTCCCGGCATCTCGACGTCGAGCAGCGCCACGTCGGGCTTGTGCTCGCGCGCCGCGGGCACGACCTCGTCGCCGCGGCCCACCTCGACCACCACGGACAGGTCGGACTCGAGGTCCAGCAGCGCGGCGAGCGCACCGCGGACCAGGGCCTGGTCGTCGGCGAGGAGCAGGCGGATCGTCATGACGTGCGGGCCTTTCGGCCGATGACCGGCAGGGTGCTCGACCGTCCGCTTTCCGGCCCGGCGTCCTCGGCGTCCTCGGCCACCGCTGCTGCCGCACCGCCCGAAGCCTCACCAGCTCGAAGGGCGGTGGGCTCGGTGTGGGCCTGCGGCTCGGCCGTGGTGACGGTGAGCTCGAAGCCGTGCGGCTCCACGTCGCGAGAGATCAGCATCGCTCCCGCGGCGCCGGCCCGCTCCTGCACGCCGCGCAGCCCGTTGCCCAGACCCGCAGCATCGCCCCGCCCCCGGCCGTCGTCGCGGATGGTCAGTCGCGCCCCGTCGAGGGTGATCGTGCAGTGCTCGGCGCCGCTGTGCCGGATCACGTTGGTGACCCCTTCGCGCACCACCCACGCGAACGCCTCACGCAGATCGGACGGGACCTCGTCCGTCGCATTGGGCAAGGTCGCGTGAATCCCCGCGGCGGCCAACGCTTCTCGCGCCCGGGCGAGCTCGCCGGCCAACGAGATCTCGCGGTAGCCCTCCACCGCGCGCCGCACGTCGGCCAGGGCGTCACGGGACAGTCGCTCGAGGTCGGCGACCTCGGAGCGGGCACGCTCCGGAGCTTCGTCCATGAGCCGACCGGCCAGCTCTGCCTTGACGGTGATCACCGTCAGCGAGTGCCCCAGGATGTCGTGCAGGTCGCGTGCCATCCGGTTGCGCTCCTCCTGCACCGCGAGCCGGGCGTTCTCCTGCCGGGCGGTGCTGAGCGCCCGCTGGCGCGACGCGGCCGCCACTCCCCCGGTCACCGCCGCCATGGCCAGCAGGATGGCAAATCCCAGGCTCAGGTCGAAGGTCCAGCTGTCCAGCCACCCCGCGAGCACACCGTCCAGAGCGAGCATCCCGAGCGCGATCACCCAGGCGACCCGGCGCGACCAGATCCACATGCCCGAGACGGCCAGGAACACCCAGGTGGTGCTGCCGTCCTGTCCCACCGTGACGGTGGCGAGCGCGGCCAGGGCGACCAGCGCCGCATACCCGACCCAGACCTTGAGGGGCCGCGGCCGCACCGGGTCGCCCCAGTTCCACGCGCGGTGGGCATTCAGGAAGTTCACCAGGTAGGCGGCCGCGAACGCGACCGTGGCCGCGACGCCGAGGGCACCGCGGGTGCTCCCGTGCTCGGCCCACGCGGTCTGGATGGGTTCGGACAGGAAGGCCAGCCAGATCCCGGCGTAGAACAACGACAGGTAGCTTCCCCGGCGGTTGCCGGTCAGCCCCTGCCGCTCCCCCGGCGCCGCCCCGCTGCTCATGACGTCCAGCCTCTCAGATGTGTCGGGTATGCGGGAACTCACCGAGGGTGCGGGAGGCCGGCTCCTGCACCCTCGGTGAACGATCAGACGCGGGCGGTGTCCTTGCGGAACCGCCAGGCCGCGCCGGCGACGAAGACCGCCAGCCACGCGGCCACGTTGACCCAGGCCCAGTTGTCGATGCTGCCCGCGACCGGCGCGTGGACCAGCTCGTTGAGGCCCCAGATCGGGGTGAACTGGGCGACCGTCTGGTACCAGTCGGGCATCGTGGTCAGGTCGACGAACAGTCCGCCGGCGAAGGCGAAGATGACCAGGGCGAACGACTGCACCTGCATGACGTTCTC
>CAYRLV010000451.1:0-1979 GCA_964425155.1 uncultured Ornithinicoccus sp.
CCGATAACGATCGTTTGTGGAGCCGACTTCGGACACCTGTCGAGCAGCGGCGACACGCCGCCATTTCTCGGCCCGGAACTCGGGACCGAAACCCAATCGGCCCGAAACTATGTATAGACCGTTTTCGGGCTGGCGGGTAGAATGGAACGAGACCCATCGAGAGGGGAGCCCGGTCATGGCTGAGAAGTTCGACGTCGAGCAGCGTTGGCCCGAGCTGTTCGCGCAGCTCGACGAGACCCAGCGCCATGCGGTGGTGCAGTCGCTGGCTTCGGCCTGGCACGAGGGCTGGGTGCCGAATCGCGAGGACGTGGAGAACCTGACCGACGAGGCCCGCGGCGCGATCGACGCTGCGGAGTACCGCCGCCGCGCCCATGCGGCCGCCCGCCGGCACGCGGCTGTCGCCGGGCGCTGATGGCTGCTCGGTTCGACACCTGGGAGTCGTACTTCTATCCGCCGCCTGACGAGGGCACCCTGCGCAACCTGTTCGACGAGCGCGATCCGGTGGTACTCACCAGGTTGGAGTACGTCGAGACCGCACGCCGGCAGCGCGAGCTGCTTGCCGGCCAGGTCGCCATCCCCAGGACGTACGACGCCGACCACGTGCGAGCGATCCACCGGCACCTGTTCCAGGACGTCTATGAGTGGGCCGGGCAGTACCGCACGGTGAACATGGCCAAGGGTGTGGGCCGCGGTTTCGCGGACGTCACTACCGGCGAGATTGATCGCTATCTGGCCGATGTGCAGCGGCTCGTGCGAGGCACCGAGTGGAGCCGGCTGGAACGCGAGGAGTTCGGGGAACGAGCGGCCACCGTGTTTGCCTACCTCAACCAGGCCCACCCGTTCCGGGAGGGCAACGGCCGCACGGCCAAGGTGTTCATGGAGCACGTGGCGCAGCAGTCTCGGTTCACCCTCCATTACGAGCGGGTGCCGCCGGAGATATGGAATCAGGCATCGATGCTCAGCCGGCCGGATATGTTCGCCTACGAGCCCGAGCCGGCGTCTTTGGTGCCGGTGTTTCGGCACATCGCTGTCGAGCGCACGAGCACGTCGAGGCCCGGCGTGGACCCCGTCGGGCGGCAGCGGTCACCGCGGGCCGCGAGCTACCCGCAGTCACCCACGGCGGCCGGCCAGGGTCCGGGCCGCCGAGCCGAACCTCAGCCGTACAGGCCGGGCCGTGGCTACGGCAGCAGCGGACGAGGGGAGGGGCGGTGAGCAACGTCGTGGGCTATGCGCGGGTGTCCCGGCACGACCAGAACCCGGCGGCGCAGGAGGCCGAGCTGCGCGCGGCCGGAGCGGTGCGGGTGTTCGTTGATCGTGGCGAGTCGAGCCGGATCAAGGACCGCCCGCAGTGGGTGGCGTGCCTGGATTATCTGCGTCCCGGTGACACGCTGGTGGTGCGCCGGCTGGATCGGATCGCGGGCAGCGAGACGATGGCGATCGAGACCATCAACGAGCTGCACGAGCGTGGGGTGAACATCAAGAGTCTGACCGAGCCGGATATCGACACCACGACCCCGATGGGTAAGGCGTTGTTCGGCATTGTCGCGGTGTTCGCGCAGCTGCGGGTGGACACCATTCGGGAGAACACCATGCGCGGTCTGGCCCACGCCCGTGCCCAGGGCCGGGTCGGTGGGCGGCCGACCGTGATGACGCCGGAGCGGACCGCTGAGGCGGTGCGCATGCGCCGGGGCGGTGCGAGCATCGCGCACATCGCCAAGGTGCTCGGTGTGGGCAAGTCTTCCGTGTCCCGAGCCCTGGCGAAGGTCGAGGACGACGAGCCGAACGAGAGGGCCGGCTGAAGCCGCCCAGACCTTACCTCCCCCATCCCCCGATAGATGCCGCCCTGCTCAGCACAGACCCCTGTCAAGGGTGCGGCGCAGCCGCATCACGTAGTGACGCGAAGCGCCCTTGACAGGGGTCTGTGCTGAGTGATCCTTCCGGCGTCGGGGGATGGGGGAGACCCACCGTGACCCAGCGCG
>CAYRLV010000451.1:2079-3290 GCA_964425155.1 uncultured Ornithinicoccus sp.
GCTGTGGTCGGAAACGATGCCGAGCGCACCGCGCTGGAGCGCGACTGGTGCCAACGCGCGTCGGCCTCATCGAGCTGCGTGGCGACGCTGCTGCCGATCGCGCGACGTATCTCGTGCGGATTGATCCCCTGGTTCTTCGCCGCCTCGACAAGCCGGGTCAGCGCGGCGTTCGGTCCCTCCCGGTCGGCATGGCGCAAGATCGCCTCGATGGCCGGCGACTGGCCGCCGCCGAGGTACACCGCGGCGGCCGCCGTTGTCGCCAGTGCCGGGCGGTGCTGCTCGGGGGCGGCGCGATAGGTGCGCACGAGCGCGTCGGTGCGGGCAGGATCATCGGCAGCCGCCACGAGCACCGCATCACGCACGGCCGCCGGCCCGGCAGCAGTCAGGTGCGCGAGGGTGGCCATCCGGTCGCGATCGTCGCTCTGACCGGGCACGGCCAGATGGTGCAGGGACCGCACCGCCACGTCCGCGCGGAAGGACGGGGCAGAGTCAGCGAACAGTGCCGCGTCGCGGGCAGCGACGTCGCCGTAGAGCGGTTCAGGCAACGGATCGAAGCGGTGCGCCAGCTCCTCGCGCGAACTCGCCGGCAGCGGTGTCCCTTCGAGCACCGCCGCGGCACTGAGGTCGGGCAGCGGCTGAGCCGGTGACCACTGTTCGGAGCCGGGCAGCTGGACACGCCAGGTGTCGTGGTCGACGTGCACCCGTAGCGGCTCCGGCAGGTCCGCGGTGGCCAGCAGCGCGTCACTGAGCAGTCCGGCACGCTCGGCCCCGTCCGGACCGTAGCCGACGATCAGAAAGCGCTCGTAGCCGGAGTTACGCGCGACGCGCGCGAGCGTGGCCGCCACCTCCTCGGCAAGCGCACGATCGGAGGCCACGGAGGTGTCCCACTGAACGGCGGCCAGCGGACCTGGCCGGCCATCCGCAGAGACGGCAGCGGCGGCCACATGACGCTCATCGAGCTGGTAGCCGACCTCGTGCGGCAGTGATGCCAGGTACTCCGAGAGCGGCACTCGTTCCGTCACGGGTGCCCCTCGTCGTCGAGGGCCGGCTGAGACAGGTCCGGTGCCGGACCTGACGGCTGGTGGTTGTAGTCGATCAGTGCACCGACCGCTTCGGCTCGTGGCGACAGCTCGGCGTCGAGCTGGTCAGTGAAACGGTCCTCGATTGGTGACTCACTCATGGTTCGCTCCCACTGGTTCAGGGGCCGGCTC
>CAYRLV010000452.1:0-345 GCA_964425155.1 uncultured Ornithinicoccus sp.
CTGGCCCTCGCGACGGCTCGCGCCGTGCCCTGGGGAGCGGGCTCGTCACGGAATGGTCGGACCGTCCCCGCGGTCCGAGCCGTTCCAGAACGGGGCCACGTAGATGACCGCCATCGGACCACCGCTCTCCTCGGGCTGGGTGGAGCGGTCCGCCTCCGGTCCGTAGCAGACCTGGGCGACCGGGTCGTAACTTCCCTCGGCTCCCGCGACGGCGGCCTGCTCGGTGAGGAGCTGCGGCAGGACCACGAAGGGACCATCGGACCGGGCGGACTCGACCATGCTGACGTTGCCCTCGATCGTCGGCCGGAGCGCCCGCGGAAGGCCCGGAAGGAGCGTTCGGATCCC
>CAYRLV010000452.1:355-3280 GCA_964425155.1 uncultured Ornithinicoccus sp.
ACGATCGCCGGCCGTCGCCGAAGCCGGTCCCGACAACCCCGCCGCACCGGCCGAGATCCAGATCGCGGCGTCCGCGCCGTAGGGATAGATCAGCCCTCGGATGTTCGGCAGGAACCGACCGGACGCGCTGAACTCTCCCGTCGCCATGGAGATCGCCCCCGCCGGGGCCCGGTAGACACCCATGGCGTACTGGTAGCCCGACAGGGGGCCGATGGGCACGGCTCGGGTGAACTGGCCCGCGGCCTGCTGCGGGATGAGGACCGGAGCCTGCGCGGTGTCCAGACCCATCGTGGCGCGTGCGGCACGTTGCCAGGGGGCCTGTTGCAGGGCGTCGTCGCTCAGCGCCCAGATCCCGGTCCCGCCACGCAACTGCCCGACCAGCTGGCCGGACTCGGACGTCGCCAGGATGGCGCCTTGCGCTTCCGACGTCGTGAAGTGGACCAGACCGGGCTGGCGGCCCGCGGAACCCAGCGCCTGCGGCCCACCGAAGAGGCGCACTCCCCCTCCAACGACCACGCCGATCACCGCGCCCGTGCCGGCGTCGACGACGTAGGCCCGGGTTCCCGAGAACTCGCCCGCGCCGAGGTCCTGGACGCCCCTGTAGCTCGCGCTGCTGACCGCGCCCCCGATCGCCGCCGCTGCTATCACTCCGTATCCCGCTCTCGCCAGTCCTGACGCCACCCCTCCTGGCACCGCGAACAGCGCCAGCGCCTCGCCCACCACCTGCGCTTCCGAGACGCTCGGCTGCAGCCGGCCTTCACGCACATCCTCGGGGGTGGGAGCGTTCGCCACGTTCGGACGTAGCAGGATGTAGACGCCGATCGCGACCGGGATCACCCACCAGAGTCCGTGCGGCCGGTCAGGGTCCACTCGCAGCCCCTCCGTGCCGTTGTCGACCGCGGCTTCTGCCTCATCGACGTCCGATACGGGTCCGTCGGAACGCATCTGCCGCACGTGCGACATCTCATGGGCGAGAGTCGCCTCACGGCCCGGCCCGTCGGGATCCTCGAGCCCGGCACCGAGAGCAATCTCTCCGTGCAGCGAGTAGGCGTGGGCGCCGAGTTGCGCAGCAGCGCGGTGGCTTTGCGGCGTGTCGTGCACTGGCACGTCCGGACCTGCCGCTCCCGCGTCTCGAGTTCCGTCATTCACCAGATGGGTCGGAGACACCGAGAGCCCATCGGCCGCGGCTGCCGCTCGGTCGAAATCCGCTGCCGGGGGTGAGGCGCTCAACTCTGTCAATGCGGCACGGGTAGGGAATCGAGACGGCGCCGCCGCTGGACCTACTGCCGTGGCCGTTGCCCGATTCCCGGCCAAGCGTTGCAGATCCAGCACACGAGCCATCGTCGACCGTCCATCGCCCGGCCGGCGACCCGGCCGGGCGGTCGAGGGGGACGGGCGAAACGACCGATCATCATCGCGGCGGCGCTCACCACCCATTCTTCCTTGGTAGCCGAGACGACGCGTCAGACACAATGCCTTCGACGCAGAACTGCCCCATCGGGCATCTCTACGGGGCATCAAAGTCCTCTGCCCGTGGACTTCCTGGGCCGAGAGGGCAGTGAAGGCTACCCGCATCAGCGACCGCGCGGACCTGACGCGGGCGCCGGCCCCCGGGAATGCTAGCGGTACGGATCGATGGAGGAGGGCCCATGCCGACGTACCTGTCACCCGGTGTCTACGTGGAGGAGGTCGAGGCTGGCGCGCGCCCGCTGGAAGGCGTGGGCACCGCGGTCGCGGCCTTCGTGGGACTCGCCGCGGAGGGGCCCTTCAACCAGCCCACCCTGGTGAGCAACTGGACCCAGTTCACCGGTTCCTTCGGGGGATTCGTGCCTGGGAGCTATCTCGCGCAGTCGGTCTACGGCTATTTCATGAACGGTGGGGGCAACTGCTACGTCGTCCGCATCGGGGAGGACGGCTCGGCCCGCAGCGGCAAGGACGCCAAGAAGGCCGAGGAGTTGGCCAACGCACCGATGGCGCGCATCGGTCGGCTCACCGTGCGCGCGCTCGACCCGGCGACCGCGCCCGAGGAGCTCACCGTCGAGATCGCCGATGCAGGCGGTGACGACCCCGGTGAGGACATGTTCAAGGTCGTCGTCCGACAGGGCGGCGAGACGGTGGAGGAGTTCGACCGGGCCACGCTCGGCCGGGGCAAGTCCAACGTCGCCACGATGGTCAACGCGGCGTCCAAGCTGATCCGGATCGAGGAGGTCAGGTCCGGGGCGGTGGAGAAGCTGACTCCGACGACGACGGCACTCACTGCTCCCCCGCCGCCAGCGGCGGTCCCGGACACGCTGTCCTCGGACGACTACGTCGGAGACGTCGCCGACCGGACCGGCTTCGGCGGGCTGGAGAGCGTGGACGAGGTGACCATGCTCTGCGTTCCTGACCTGATGAGTGCCTACCAGCAGGGCACCATCGACCTGGAGACCGTCCAGGCCGTGCAGCTGGGCATGATCGCGCACTGTGAGCTGATGGGCGACCGGGTGGCGATCCTCGATCCCCCACCCGGACTCAACGCCCAGCAGGTCAAGGAGTGGCGCGTCGACAAGGCAGGCTACGACTCCGCATCCGCGACGCTCTTCTGGCCGTGGGTGAAGACCGCGGACCCGGCGACCGGCCAGCTGGCCTTCGTGCCCCCGTCGGGACACGTGGCCGGTGTCTGGGGCCGCAACGACGACACCCGCGGCGTCCACAAGGCGCCCGCCAACGAGGTCGTCCGCGGTGCGGTCAGTCTCGAGGTGCAGATCACCAAGAACGAGCACGACCTGCTCAACCCGGTCGGGATCAACTGCCTGCGCTCGTTCCCGGGCCGCGGTATCCGGGTATGGGGAGCCAGGACGCTCTCGTCCGACCCGGCCTGGCGCTACATCAACGTGCGCAGACTGTTCAACTACCTCGAGGAGTCCATCCTCGCGGGCACCAACT
>CAYRLV010000453.1:0-3277 GCA_964425155.1 uncultured Ornithinicoccus sp.
TCGTCGGCGGCACCGTCCTCGACCGAACCGTCCGTGGCAGCGTCGTCGTTGGCCCCTGAGGGGTGCGCGGCGAGGTGCGCTTCGGTGAGGTCCTCCATCTTGCGACCCTGCACCAGCGCGGTCACCCAGAGCGCGAGGAACACCGCGCCCACGATGAACATGCCGCCGACGACGAACCCGCCGAGCACGGTGGCCACCTGCAGCAGCCAGCCGAGGGTGACGCCCCACGGCTGGCGGAGGAGCCCGGCGTCCAGCAGGCACACCACGGCCACGACGCAGCCGGCCACCAGCCAGGTGCTGCCGTTCGGCTCGTCCTGCGCCGCCGCGAGACCGTAGGCGACCACCGCGAAGAGGAACACGGCGAACGCCTGGCTGGCGATGACCACGGCACAGAACCGGCGCGCCATCCGGCCGGGCACGCCATACAGGAGGACTCCGCTCACGCGCTGGTCACCCCGAGCAGCATGCGCACCTCCGCCGCGGTGACGACCGAGCCGGTGGCGAGCACACCCCCTGCCACGCCGCCCTCGTCGGCCAGGCCGGCGGCGGTGTCCAGTGCGGCCGGCAGCTCGGCCACGACGGTCACGCGGTCCTCGCCGAAGATCTCGACCGCGATCTCCCCCAGCAGTTTCGGGTCCGTCGCCCGATGGGACGAGGTGCGCGTGATGACGACCTCGTCGAGCACCGGCTCCAGGATCTGCAGGATCTCGTCGGCCGGCTTGTCCGCCAGGATGGCGACCAACCCCACCACCTTGCTGAAGGTGAACGACTCCCGCAGCGCCTCGCGCAGGGCCATCGCTCCCGCGGGGTTGTGCGCCGCGTCCACGAGAACCGCCGGTGACCGACGCACCATCTCCAGCCGCCCGGGCGTCGTCACTCCGGCGAACCCGGCGCGCACGACCTCCAGGTCGAGGGGTTGTTCGCCACCTCCGACGAACGCCTCCACCGCGGCCAGCGCGATCGCCGCGTTGTGCGCCTGGTGCTGTCCGTGGAGCGGCAGGAACAGGTCGGGATAGTCGCCGGCGAGGCCGCGCAGCGAGACCAGTTGCCCGCCGACCGCGACGTCGTGCGACAGCAACCCGAAGTCCTGGCCCTCGAACCGGAGCGTCGCGTCGACCTCCTCGGCCCTCTCCCGCACGATCTCGATGACCTCGGGCTCCTGCACGCCGATCACCCCGATCGCCCCCGGCTTGATGATGCCGCTCTTCTCGGTGGCGATCTCCTCGACCGTGTTGCCGAGCAGCCGCTGGTGGTCGATGGCGACCGGCGTCATCACCGCCACCTGGCCGTCGGCGACGTTGGTGGCGTCCCAGGCACCGCCGAGGCCGACCTCGACGACCGCCACGTCCACCGGGGCGTCGGCGAACGCGGCGTAGGCGAGGGCGACCATGGCCTGGAAGTAGTTCATCCGCGGCACCCCGGCGGCCCGCGACCGCTCGTCCACCATCTCCAGGAAGGGCAGCACGTCGTCATAGGTGGCGATCAGCCGTTCGGGCCCGATCGGCTCACCGGAGAAGGCGATTCGTTCCCGCAGGTCGTGCAGGTGCGGGGAGGTGAACCGCCCGGTCGACAGGCCGAGCTCGCGCAGCAGCCGCTCGATCATCCGGGTCGTCGACGTCTTGCCGTTGGTGCCGGTCAGGTGGACGAGTGGGAACGCGCGCTGCGGGTCGCCGAGCAGGTCCATGACCTCGGTGATCTGGTCGAGCGAGGGCTCGACGTCGTTTTCCGGGGCGCGGGCCAGCAGCGCCTCCTCGACCTCCTGCAGCCGCCGCCGCACCTCGGCCTGCTCGGCCGCGGCCCGTTGTGCCGCGTCCGGCCGCCCGCTGGCGTTCATCGCCGGCCCCGTCCGCGGCAGCACCGCGCCGCGCCGTACTCACCGCGGTCGTCGCGGCGACCGTCTCCGTCGCCGCCCCTCGTCGTCGCCTTCACTCCGGCGGACTCTCACGGAGGATCTTGCGCATCCAGATGTCGTCGGGCACGCCTCCTCCTCCGGACTCGCGGGTGAACTCGACGAATCCCTTGGCCTGGTAGAACCGTCCGGCGTCGGTGTTGCCGTCGATGTAGGACAGCTGGATCTCGTCGTGGTCCTCCTGGGCCCTGGCGATGACGGCCTCGATCAACCGCGACCCGATGCCTCGACCCTGGTGCTCGGGCAGCACGTAGAGCTTCCAGAGCACCACGTGGTCCTTCCGCGGACCCCAGCTGGCCATGCCGACGACCTCGCCGTCGACCTCGGCGACCGCGACCCGCCCGGCCCGGATCGCGGGGATGGTCGCGTCCGCCGTCCACCACTTGGCCAGCCCGGCCTGGACGTAGTCCTCGCCGGCGATGCTGTAGTAGGTCGCCGGCCAGGTGCGCCGCCCGACCGCGAGCACCGCTTGCAGATCGTCGCCGGTCGCCTCCCGGATCACCACGGAGTCCTCCCGCCTCGGCTCCTCCTTGACCGGTCCTCCGCTGCGCTCCGCGTTCTCGCCGCGGTCGGGCGCTCTCCGCCCGTCGTCGTCGCTCATCGCTTCTCCACCAGGATCTGCACCGTCTGCCCGTCGCCCACTGTGGCACTCGTGCCGGTGCCCGGCGGCAGCGCGTGCCCGGACCCGCCCGAGCCGAACTGCACGGCGAGCGTCTCACCCATGATCAGCTGTTGGTGCGCCAGGGTCGCCTGCCAGACGGCGTCGTCGCCGGTGACGGTGAGGCTGATCCGGTCGCTGACGTGCAGACCGGCCTCGCGCCGCGCCTGCTGGACGGCTCGTATGACGTCGCGCGCCAAGCCCTCCTGCGCCAGCTCCGGCGTCACTTCCGTGTCGAGCACGACGAACCCGCCACCGGGCAGCAGGTGGGTCGCCTTGGCGCCCGCCGACGCACCCTGCTCCACGACGGTGTCGAGCGTGTACTCGCCCTCGACCAGGGCCAGTCCGCCCGAGGTCACGGTGCCGTCCTCGGCCACCGACCAGTCGCCCGACTTGGAGCCCTTGATGGCCTGCTGCACGTCCCGGCCCAGCCGCGGTCCCGCCACGCGGGCGTTGACCACCAACCGCTGGCTGATGCCGAAGTCGGCCGCGCTGGCCGACTCGAGGTCCACCAGGGTCACCGTCCGGACGTTGACCTCGTCCGCGACGACCGGGCCGAAGTCGCGCAACGACTCGGCTCCCGGCACCACCACGGTGAGGTCCTGCAGCGGCAGCCGGACGCGCAGCCCGGCGGCCTTGCGCAGGCTGCTGGCCACCGAGCACACCTCACGTGCGCGGTCCATGGCCGTGACGAGCTTCTCGTCGGCGGG
>CAYRLV010000454.1:0-3275 GCA_964425155.1 uncultured Ornithinicoccus sp.
GTGTCCAGCGCCGCGGCGAGGAGTTCCTCGGCCGCCGGTTGGCCCGTGGTGGGTTGGCGGATCTCGTGCTCCAGGCCGGCCTGGGTCAGCTCGTCGTCGAGGGCGTCCAGGTCCTCGGCGCTGGCAAAGTTCGGGTGCGAGTAGTCGCCGTTGCGACCGGTGTTGACGACGACCAGTCGGGCACCAAGCTGCCTGCCCAGCCCGATGGCGTGGTCGACCGCGGCCGAACCCTCGGCGGTGGGTAGGTAACCCACCACGATCGTGTGCTGCGCAGCGGACTCGGTCATCGCAGGCTCTGCTCGTCCTCGGGCACGGTCATCGCCCCGGTCATGATGGCGACGGCGTCCTGCATGGAGTGCGTCTCTGGACTGATCACCCCGGCGCAGCCGCCGAGCCGCTGGACGTGGATCCGGTCCGCGGTCTCGAAGACGTTCGGCATGTTGTGACTGATCAGGATGACGCCGAGCCCGCGGTCTCGCAGGTCACGCACCAGCCTGAGCACCTGTGCGGTCTCGCGCACGCCGAGTGCGGCAGTCGGCTCGTCGAGGATCGCGATCTTGCTGCCGAACGCACCGGTCCGCGCGACCGCGACGACCTGACGCTGCCCTCCGGAGAGGGTCTCCACCGACTGGTTGATGTTCTGCAGCGTGCTGATGCCCAGATCCTTGATGTGTCTGCTGGCGTGTTCCTTCATCGCCTTGGTGTCGAGCATCCGCAGCACCGAGCCGGCGAAGCCCTTCCGCCGGATCTCCCGCGCGAGGTAGAGGTTGCTCGCGATGTCGAGGGCCGGCGCGACCGCGAGCGTCTGGTAGACCGTCTCCACGCCCGCCTCGCGGGCCTCCTGGGTCGACTTGAGCTTCACCGTCTTGCCGTCGATGGCGATCTCGCCCTGGTCGGGGATCATGGCGCCGGAGAGGCACTTGATGAGCGTCGACTTGCCAGCTCCGTTGTCCCCGATGACGGCCAGCACCTCGCCCGGGAAAAGGCGCAGATCGACGCCGCGGAGGCCGACGACGCGACCGAACAGCTTGACCAGGCCCTTGGCCTCGAGCACCGGTTTCTCGTCGGATCCGCCACTGGCCTTCGGACGGCTCGCCGGCTGCTCCTCCGCCTGGGTGTCGGGCGCGGGGGTAGTCATGCTTTGACCCTCCTGATCCACTGGTCGACGGACACCGCGAGAATGACCAGGATGCCCGTGGCGAGGACCTGGTAGTTCGGATCCACGCCCGCGAGGGCGAGTCCGCTGTTGAAGACCTGCACGATCAGCGCACCGATGAGCGTGCCGACCACGAGGCCGCGCCCGCCGAAGAGGCTTGTTCCGCCGATCACGACGGCGGTGATGCTGAGCAGGTTGTAGTTCAGGCCGGCGTTCGGGTCGGCGCCACCGACACGCCCACACACGATCCAGGCGGCGACGGCCACGGCCAGGCCCGCCACGACATACGCACTGAGCAGCACCCGTCCCGTTTGTATGCCGGCGAGTTCGGCGGCATCTCGGTCGTCACCGGTGGCGTAGAGGTGGCGACCCCAGGCGGTGTTACGGAGCGCGAAGGCGACCACCCCATACAGGACCAGCATCAAGATCACGCCCCACGTGATGCTGACGCTGCCGACCGACAGGGTCTGTCCCGTCCACAGCAGGAACGCGTCGGGGTCGAGCGCGATGGTCTGGCCTTGCGCGTAGAGCAGCGAGATCGCGGTGAAGATCGAGAACGTGCCCAGGGTGACGATGAAGGGAGGCAGATGGATGCGGGTCACCAGGAAGCCGTTGAAGAGCCCGGTGGCCACCGCTACAGCCACACCGATGAGCAGGGCGATGACACCTGGTACGCCGTGGTCGTGGTTGAGCTTGACCATCACCAGCGACGCCAGCACCATCGCCATCCCGATGGACAGGTCGATGCCGGCCGTCAGGATGATCACGGTCTGGCCGACGGCCAACGCCCCGACCACCGCCATCTGCTGCACGAGCAGCGAAAGCGCCTGAGGTCGAAGGAAACCCTGCGAGATGATCCCGAAGACGATGATCGCCAGGATCAGCACGATCAGCGGGCTGAGCGCCGGGTTGCGGTGCAGGACGTGCTGGATCCGTTCGGCCGGGCTGTGTTTGCGACTCAGCAGATCCTCGGCCGACGCGGGTGCGTCACTGGCGGTTTGGGTCACGACCTTCTCCTCTCGGAGTCGTGTGGGGAAGCATCAGTTGCCTGCCTGTCCCCAGCACGCCTTGAGCCCTTCGGCAGGGGTCTGGCTCTTGATCCCCGGGACCGGGTGACCCGTCACGAGGTTGGTACCGGTGTCCAGGAAGTTCTTGCCGGAGCTGGTCTTCGGCGGCGCCCCGCCCCGGGCCAGCTTGGCGATGGAGCTCACGCCGAGCCCGGCCATCTTGCCGGGGTACTGCGTGGCGTCCGCGGCGAACATCCCGCTCTTGACGTTGGCCATGCCCTCGCAGGACCCGTCGATGGTCACGATGAACGCCTGCTTGGTCTTCTTCGCGGCTCGCAACGCGGCGTACGCCCCCCGCCCGGCGGGCTCGTTGATCGTGTAGACCACGTTGATGTTGGGGTTCTTGGACAGGCACTGCTCCATCGCGGTGCGGCCTCCGTCGACCGCGCCCTGAGTGGCCTGGTGGCAGGCGATCACGTAGTCGCCGCCCTTGCCGGCCGTGTAATGGCCCTGCTTCTTCTCCTTGGCGTTGAGGCCCTCGCTGCCGGGGTCGATTCCCATGCCCTTGAGGAATCCGTGGTCACGCTCGATGTCGACCGACACGACCTGGTCGTCGTAGAGGTCGAGCATCGCGATGACGGCCTTGCCTCCCTTGAGCCGGGCCCCGGTGTACCGACCGATGAGCTTGCCGGCCGCCTCGTTGTCGGTGGCGAAGGTGATGTCCGCCGTGTTGACCGGGTTGAGCGGGGTGTCCAAGGCGATGACGAACAGGCCGTGCTCCTTGGCCTGGCGCAGCGCCGCGTTGACCGAGTCACCGTTGCTCGTGATCAGGATTCCCTTGTCACCGCGGGCGATTGCGGTGTCGATCGCATTGATCTGGGTCTGGGTGTCGCCGTCCGCTGTCCCCGCGGCCACCGACAGGTCGACCCCGTCCTTGCGGGCTCGCTGCTCGGCAGACTGCTTCATCGAGACGAAGTAGGGGTTGGTCTGCGTCTTGAGGATCAGGGACACGCCGACCCGGTCGGGATCGCTGGCGGCACAGGCGGCCAACGAGCAGCTCAGCACCGTGACGAGTGCAGCCGCTCCCACGCGCCACGGCACGGTCCTGCGTC
>CAYRLV010000455.1:0-3229 GCA_964425155.1 uncultured Ornithinicoccus sp.
TTCGGTCGCCCCTCGAGCGGCCGCGGGTGAGCAAAGCGGCCGCCGGTGAGCACGACGGAGGGGCCGGGGGTCAGGCCGGTATGACGGTCGTGCCGGCCGCGCCCGCAGCCATCGCCACCGCGTCCTCGAGACTGCCGATCGCGGCGGTGCCGCCGGTGTGCTCGACGAACCGGCAGACCGCGTCGACCTTCGGGCCCATCGACCCCGCCGGGAAGTCCTCGGCCCGCAGCTGCGCCACCGTGGCCCGCTCGATCGGTCGCTCGTCGTCGGTGCCGAAGCCGTGCATCACCGCCGCGACGTCGGTCAGCACCAGGAGCTGGTCGGCCTCCAGCGACTCGGCGAGCAGTGCCGCGGTGAGGTCCTTGTCGACCACCGCCTCGACACCGCTGAGCCGCCCGGCCGCGTCCCGCACCACCGGGACACCGCCACCGCCCGCGCAGATCACCAGGGTGCCGGTGTCCATCAGCCGGCGGACCAGGTCCGACTCGATCACCGCCAGCGGCCGCGGCGAGGCGACGACCCGCCGCCACCCGTCGCCGTCCGGCCGAACCTGCCAGCCGTAGCGGTCGGCCAGGTCGCGCGCCTCCGGTTCCGGGTAGACCTCGCCGACGAACTTGGTCGGGTCGGCGAAGGCCGGGTCATCGGCGTCGACCAGGGTCTGGTTGATGATGCTGGCCACCGGCACCCCGGGCAGCGCGTTCTCCAGCGCCTGCAGCAGCCAGTAGCCGATCAGCCCCTGGGTGAGCGCGCCGAGCGCGTCGAACGGGTAGGGCGCCGTGAGCCGGTGGTCGGCCGCGCTCTCCATGGCGAGCACGCCGACCTGCGGCCCGTTGCCGTGCGTGATCACCAGGTCGTGCTCGCCGGCGAGGGGTGCGAGAGCGTCGACCGCGCGCACGATGTTGGCCAGCTGCGCGTCGGCGTCCGGCACCTGCCCACGCCGCAACAGGGCGTTGCCCCCGAGCGCCACCACGATCCGCTTGCCCACGAGCTCAGTATGGACGCCCGCTCGCCACGCGTCCGCAGGTCACGGGTCGGACACGGTCCCGTCGATCTGCGCCGATGTGCTGGTGAGGACCTAGGGGCTCCCCTAGCATGCGACGACCCGCCCGCCTCGACTTCCGCGGGGGAATCCGCATGCACCGGCACAGGAGACCGATCATGAAACGCACGCTCGCCGTCAGCCTGGTGGCTGCCGCCACGACCACCCTGGCTCTTGCCGGATGCGCCGTCGACGAGTCACCCGAGGGCGGGTCGTCGGGTGGGACCGAGGCGAAGGCTTCGGGCAAGCTCACCGTGGTCTGCTCCGCGCAGGAGGAGGTCTGCCAGGCCTGGACGAAGGCGTTCCAGGAGAAGACCGGCATCACGACGAACCACGTGCGGCTCTCCAGCGGCGAGACCGTGGCTCGGCTCGACGCCTCCAAGGACTCACCGGAGTTCGACGTCTGGGTCGGCGGACCCTCCGACGGCTACGGCGCCGCGGTCGAGGACGGGCTGCTCGCCAAGACCGACCCGCCGACCGCCAAGGACATCCCGGCGAAGTACAAGGACCCGAACGGCATGTGGTACGGCATCTACACCGGTGCCCTCGGGTTCTGCTCCAACAAGAAGATGCTGAACAAGCTCGGGGTCGAGCCGCCCACCTCGTGGGACGACCTGCTCAACCCGAAGCTCAAGCAGCAGGTCATGATGGCCCACCCGTCGACCTCCGGCACCGCCTACACCACGCTGTGGACGCAGGTGACCCGGCTCGGCGGCGAGAAGCAGGCCCTCGACTACATGAAGAAGCTCGACGCCAACATCCTGCAGTACTCCAAGTCCGGCTCGGCTCCCGGTCAGGCCGCCGGCCGCGGTGAGGTCGCGGTCGCGGTGATCTTCTCGCACGACTGCACCGCCTACCAGGAGCAGGGATTCGGCGACATCCTCGTCACCACCTTCCCCAAGGACGGCACCGGATACGAGGTCGGTGGGGTCGCGATGATCAAGGGCGCCCAGAACCCCGCAGCGGCCAAGAAGTTCGTCGACTTCATGCTGACGCCGGAGGCGCAGGAGATCGGCCCGACCGCGAACTCCTTCCAACTGCACACCAACCCGAACGCGAAGGTCGACCCGCGCATGGTCGACCTGTCCAAGCTGACGCTGGTCGACTACGACGCCGAGGCCGCGGCCAAGGCGCGGGACGAGCTGCTGAAGAAGTTCGACGCCCAGGTCGCCCAGGCCAGCGAGGCCAAGGGGGACTGAGCTGGTGCGCGTCCCCGCGCGACGGGGCAACGACCGCACGACACGGGTGGTCACCACGGTGGTGGTCGCCCTGTTGCTCCTGCTGCTCGTCTACCCGCTCGCCGAGATCCTCTCGTCCTCGTTCTCGCAGGACGGGCGCAGCGTGCTCTCCGGCGTGGTCACGAGCCGGGTCGGCCGCGGCGTCGTCATCAACACGGTGGTGCTCGGAGTGTGCGTCGGCGCCGTGGGGACCGTGGTCGGGTTCCTCTTCGCCTTCGCGCAGACCCGGCTCTCGTTCCGCGGCAAGAAGGTGCTGCACTGGATCGCCCTCATGCCGATCGTGTCGCCGCCCTTCGCGCTGGCGACGGCGATCATCGTGCTGTTCGGGCGCAACGGCATGGTGACCAACGGGATCTTCGGCCACCCGTTCAACATCTACGGGCTCAAGGGCCTGGTCATCGTGCTGTCGGTCAGCTTCTTCCCGGTCGCGTACATGAACCTGCTGGGCATGATGCAGAGTCTCAACCCGGCGCTGGACGAGGCCGCGTCCAACCTCGGGGCGAGCAAGTGGAAGATCGTCCGCAGCATCATGCTGCCGATGCTGGTGCCCGGGATCGCGAGCTCGTTCCTGCTGCTGTTCGTCGAGTCGATCGCCGACCTGGCCAACCCGCTGGTGCTGGGCGGCGACTACGACGTCCTGGCGTCGAAGGCGTTCCTCGCGATCACGGGACAGTACAACGTGGCGGCGGGCGCCGCATACTCGTTCGTGCTGCTGCTGCCGGCGCTGCTGGTGTTCCTCATCCAGCGGTACTGGGTGGGCCGCAAGAACGTCGTCTCGGTCACCGGGAAGCCCACCGGCACACCGGTGCTCATCGACAAGGGGGTCGGACGGGCGTCGATCATCGCGTTCGTCCTCGCCGTCTGCGCCCTCGTCATCGTGCTCTACGGCACCGTCGTCTGGGGCGCCTTCGTCAAGATCCTCGGCATCAACAACGAATTCACCCTCGACAAC
>CAYRLV010000456.1:0-3216 GCA_964425155.1 uncultured Ornithinicoccus sp.
CCGGTTGGTGAGCACCCCGTCCACCCCGGCGTCCCGGGCCGCGGCCCACTGCCTGGGCGTGTCGGCCGTCCACGGGTAGACCTCGAGGCCGGCGCGTTGCCAGGCGGCGACCCGGTCCGGGGTCGCGATCGACAGCTCGGGCAGCAGCGCGTCGCCGAGTGACCTGGCCCTCGTCGGTGACACGGGCGTGGAGGTGATCAGCGCCGTGCGCACCGAGGGGTCGGCGGCGCGCACCGCCCTGAGGTTCCCGGCGTGGAAGGACTCCACCAGCGTCTTGTCGGCCATCGCGGTGCGACGGAGGTCGGCGAGGAATGTCCGCACCTGGGCGCGAGTTGCCCCGGGCCGCTTCAGCTCGACGATGACGCGGACGTCGCGCCGGTCGGCCAGACCGAGGAAGTCCGCGAAGGTCGGGACGCGGACCCCGGCCCACGTGTCGCCCTTCCAGCTGCCGGCATCCAGCGCGTTCACCTGGGCCAACGTCTTGGTGGCGAGCGGCCCGGTGCCGTCCGTCGTCCGGTCCACGGTCGGGTCGTGCAGCATCACCGGTTGGCCGTCCTTGGTGAACTGCACGTCGCCCTCGATGGTGCGGGCGCCGGCGTCGATCGCCGCCGTGAAGGACGGGAGGGTCTCCTCCGGAGCGGCCGCCGGCTCGCCGCGGTGACCCACGACCGGCGGGACGCAGTCGGTGTCGCCCGGTGCCGGCCGGCTGGCGCCGGGTGCCGGTTGGCTGGCGCTCGCGTCGGGTGCCGGGCGGTCCGCGGCGTGCCCCGTCGCGGTCCGGGAACCTTCCGAGGCGCCCGATTCGTCGGACGTGCCAGAGGCGCTGCAGCCGGTCAGCAGCACGGCAGCCACGGCGGCCAGGAGCGACGCGGCAGCACGTCGGGGCGGGCAGGGCACAGCGGCAGCGTATGCCTCAGGCCTCGCGGGGTCTCCCGGGATACCCTTGACGCCGGGGTGGCCCGGGCTCCGCTCAGGTGCGCCGGAGGACCATGGCTCTCACCCGACTGCGACAGTGGGGCCGACAGACGTGAGGGAGGGAGGCATGCCGGTGAGCACGGTCAGCTCGTCGGTTCGCCCGCCTGCCCTCCTGCGCGGCCTCGCCGCGACGGCGCTCGCGGCAGCCCTGCTGTGGTGGGGCATCCCCAAGATCACCGGCGCCACCTGGTCGGCGATCTCGGACGCGATGCGCGTCGTCACCATCCCCCAGATCGCGGTGCTCGCCCTGCTGTGGGTCGCCGGGCTGGTCGCGCACAGCTTCGTGCTGACCGGGGCGCTGCCCGGCCTCTCCTGCCGGCGGGCCCTGACCCTGAACCTGACGGGGAGCGCCGTGTCCAACGTCGCGCCGCTCGGCGGGGCACTGGGCGTGGCCACGAACCTGGTGATGGTGCGCGCCTGGCGGTTCAAGGACTCGGCCTTCGCGGTGTTCACGCTCGTCACCAACGTCTGGGACGTGCTGGCCAAGCTGGTGCTGCCGATCGTGGCCGTCACGGTGCTGTTCGTCATGGACGGTGGCGGCGACCACGCCCTCAACGTGTCGGCTCTCGTCGCGGTCGTCGTCCTGGCGGTGGTGCTCGCCGTCGGGCTGGTGGCCCTGCTCAGCGACACCGTCGCTCGGGTGCTGGCGCGTGGCCTGGCCGCCGCGGCCCGGCGGGTGCTGCCCGCCCGGTTCGCGGTGCGCACCGAGCGGCTGGAGCACGCGGTCCACGCCGCCCGGGAGCGCACCCGGGGTCTGGTCCGGGAGCGGTGGGCCCAGTTGACGGCCGGCATGGCGGCCTACGTGCTGCTCCAGGCCGTGCTGCTGTGGGTCAGCCTGGACGTCGTCGGCGCCGACCTCGGCTTCCCCGTCGTGCTCGCCGGGTTCGCCGTCGAGCGGTTCCTCACCTTGGCGATGGTCACCCCCGGCGGGGCGGGTATCGCCGAGGCGGCCACCGTGGCCACGCTCGTCGCGCTCGGCGGCGACCCGCTGGCCGTCGCGGCCGGCGTGCTGATCTACCGCGCCTTCACCTTCCTGCTGGAGATCCCGGTCGGGGGGCTGTGGCTCGGGGGGTGGCTGCTGGCCCGGGCCCGGCGCGCCAGAGCACGATCGGTGCACGCGTGAGGATCCTGCACGTCACCGACACCTTCCTGCCGACTCTCGGCGGGGTGGAGATCCTCGTCCACGACCTGTCCACCCGGCAGGCGGCCGCCGGGCACGACGTCACCGTCCTGACCCGCACGCGAGGGTGCACGGCCGCGGACGTCCCCGGCGTGCGGGTGCGGCGCGGCGGCGTCCCGGACGCGGGCGCGCTCACCGGCTATGACGTGGTGCACACCCACGTGTCCACCACCTCGGTGCTGGCGATGCGCAGTGCGGAGGCCGCCGTCGCCGCCGGCGTGCCCGCCGTGACCACCGTGCACTCGATGTGGTCCGGTGCGGGAGCGGTCTTCCGGGCGACGGCCCTCGCGCGGAACTGGGACACCCTGCCGATCCAGTGGGCCGCCGTCAGCGAAGCGGCCGCGCGACCGCTGCGCCGCGCCCTGGGCCCCTCCCAGCGGGTCCTGATCCTGCCCAACGCGATCGAGATGCGCGACTGGCGGCCACGGGAGCCCGCGCTGCCGCACGAGGGCGTCACCCTGGTCAGCGTGATGCGCCTCTCCCGACGCAAGCGACCCCTCGCGCTGCTGTCGGTGCTGCGCCGGGCCCGCCAGTTGGTGCCGGCCGAGGTGCCGGTGCGCGCCGTCGTCATGGGTGACGGCATCTGGCGTGCCCCCATGCAGGCCACCATGGATGCCACGGGGATGGGGCGATGGGTCACCTTGGCGGGGGCCCTGGAGCGGCCGGAGATCCGCGAGGTCTATCGGTCGGCCGACATCTATGTCGCGCCGGCGAACCTCGAGTCGTTCGGCATCGCCGTGCTCGAAGCCCGGGCGGCGGGCCTGGCGGTGGTGGCCAAGCGGTCCACGGGGGTCGCCGACCTGATCACGGACGGCCTCGAGGGCCACCTGGCGGGTTCGGACGAGGAGATGGCCCAGCAGGTCGCGGGGCTGTGTCGCGACCCGGCCACCCGACGCGCCATGGTCGAGCACAACCGGGCGACCGTCCCCGGCTACGACTGGTCGGCGGTGCTGCCGCTCGTCGAGCAGGCGTATGCGGCGGCTGCCGTGCGCGTCGGACGGGCACCTTCGCGTCCCCTGCGCCCACGCGCGGCCGCGCCGAAGGTGGCGCAGACCGGCCCG
>CAYRLV010000457.1:0-3186 GCA_964425155.1 uncultured Ornithinicoccus sp.
AGGACCTGCGCGCGGTGATCCAGTACCTCACCTCCGACGAGGGCAAGGACGACCTCAAGGGTCTCGGCGGCCTGTCGTCCTCCACGGCAGGGGTCATCCTGCGCGAGCTGATCGCCTTCTCCGACCAGGGCGCCGACGTGTTCTTCGGCGAGCCGGAGTTCGACACGGCCGACCTGCTGCGCACGGCCGAGGACGGCAGGGGTGTGGTCACCTGCCTGGAGCTGCCGCAGGTGCAGGACCGGCCGGCGCTGTTCTCCACCTTCCTGATGTGGCTGCTGGCCGACCTGTTCCACGACCTGCCGGAGGTGGGTGACGCCGACCGGCCCAAGCTGGTGTTCTTCTTCGACGAGGCGCACCTGCTCTTCGACGACGCGTCGGACGCCTTCCTCGACGCGATCGAGCAGACCGTCCGGCTGATCCGTTCCAAGGGTGTCGGCGTCTTCTTCGTGACGCAGACCCCGAGCGACGTGCCCGCGGGCGTGCTCGGCCAGCTCGGCAACCGGGTGCAGCACGCGCTGCGCGCCTTCACGCCGCAGGACGCGAAGGCGCTCAAGGCCACGGTCTCGACCTTCCCGCACAGCGACTACGACCTGGAGGAGCTGCTCACCCAGCTCGGCACGGGCGAGGCGGTCGTGACCGTCCTGTCGGAGCGCGGGGCGCCGACCCCGGTCGCCTGGACGCGGATGCGGGCTCCGGAGTCGCTGATGGCGCCGTCCTCCGCGGAGACCGTCGAGGCCGCCATCAAGGCCTCCCCGCTGGCCGAGAAGTATGCGGAGGAACTGGACCGCGAGTCGGCCTACGAGAAATTGCAGAAGAAGCTGGAGCAGGCTCCCGAGGACGACGAGGCCACCGCGCCGAAGACGACCGCCCCACCGACCGGCGAGAAGCCGGAGCCCTCGGTCGTGGAGAAGGTCGTGAAGTCCAGCGCCTTCCGGTCGCTGTTGCGCTCCGCCGGCACGGTGATCGGCCGGGAGATCACGAGGAGTCTGTTCGGTACTGCCCGCCGGAGCCGCTGATCAGGACTACGGTCCTAGCCATGACGCCCACCGATTCGTCCCGGTCCGACCAGCCGAAAGGCGGCACGCCGTCACTGTTGGTGCGGATCCGCGCCCTGCGTCCGTCCCTGTCCAGCGCCGAGGGCCGCGTGGCCGACCGGGTGCTGGCCGACCCCCGCGAGGCTGCCGGCCTCACCATCAGCCAGCTCGCGGCTGCCGCGGACACCTCGGAGACCACGGTGCTGCGCTTCTGCAAGCGGCTCGGCCTGACCGGCTATCCGCGGCTGCGATTGGGCCTCGCCGAGGAGTCCGCGCAACCTCGCAGCCTGCCCACCGCGGTCAGCGACATCAACGCCGACGACAGCGTCGACGACGTGGTCCGCAAGATCGCGTTCAACGACGCCAGCGCGGTCGAGGAGACCGCGCAGCAGCTCGACCGCGCGGCGTTGACCGACGCGGCCGCGGCCATCGCCCGCAGCGGAAAGGTCGACATCTACGGCGCCGGGGCCAGCGCGGTCGTCGGGCTGGACCTGCAACAGAAGCTGCACCGCATCGGCCAGTTGGCCTTCGCCTGGAACGACCCTCACCTCGCCCTGACCAGCGCCGCCCTGCTGACCGAGCGCGACGTGGCGGTCGGCGTCTCGCACACCGGGACCACGCGGGAGACCGTGGAGTGGCTACGGCTGGCCAAGCAGCAGCGCGCGACCACCATCGCGATCACCAACTTCCCGCTGTCCCCGCTGGCGCGGACGGCCGACCTGCTGCTGACCACCGCGGCGCGCGAGACGACGCTGCGGTCCGGGGCCACTGCCAGCCGCATCGCGGCCCTCACGGTCGTCGACTGTCTCTACGTCTCGGTCGCTCGGGGCGACCTGGAGTCGGCGACCCGCGCGGTCCGGGCCACCCGAGCCGCGGTGTCCTCTCACCAGGTCACCGGCGAGGGCGCGTGAGCTCGGATCGGCGATCGTGAATGATTCACCTGATTGACCGATCAATCGTAGGAAACTAACCTCAACCCATGAGTAGCGATCCAGCGCCGGAGGTGTCGGTCACCGCTCCCACCGAGGAGCGCCATCCGGGCACCAGTCGGCTGGACTCGATGTCCACGCTGGACCTGCTGACCGTGCTCAACAAGGAGGACGCCAAGGTCGCCCCGGCCGTCGCGGCGGTGCTCCCGGTGCTGGCCGAGGCGGTGGACCAGACGGTGACGCGGCTGCGCGGGGGCGGCTCGGTGCACTACTTCGGCGCGGGCACCTCGGGGCGGCTGGCGGTCATCGACGCGGCCGAGCTGCGCCCGACGTTCAACGCGCCGGAGGGTCTGTTCGTCGCGCACCACGCCGGTGGACTCGGAGCGCTCGTCGAGGCGGTCGAGGACGTCGAGGACGATGCGGACTCGGGAGCCCGGGAGGCCTCCTTGGTGATGGCCGCCGACGTGGTCGTCGGGCTGACCGCCTCCGGCCGCACGCCGTACGTCCGCGGCGCGCTCGAGACGGCGCGGCGGGCCGGGGCACTCACCCTGCTGGTGACGTCGAACCCTCGGGCCGAGCTGGCCGGACTCGTCGACCACCTCCTCGCCGCGGACACCGGGCCCGAGGTGATCACCGGGTCGACCCGGTTGAAGGCCGGGACGGCGCAGAAGCTTCTGCTCAACAGTTTCTCCACGGCGGTCATGGTCCGGCTCGGCCGGACCTGGTCCAACCTCATGGTCGACGTGGTCGCGACCAACGCCAAGCTCCGTGGCCGGGTGCTGCGGATCCTGCGCGAGGCGAGCGGGGTCGACGAGGAGTCGGCCCGTCGGGCCCTGCAGGAGGCCGACGGCGAGCTCAAGACGGCGCTGCTCTCGCTGCTGGCCGGGCTCGGCCCGACCGAGGCCCGCGAGCTGCTCGGCCAGCACCACGGCTCGGTGGCCGAGGCGATGCAGAGCCTCCCGACTGCTGCTGGAAGCTAGGGCCGGCACCATCTGAGGGGGTTGGGTCCTCAGATGGTGGTCGCGATCGGCTGCTCGGCACCATGTGCGGGGGTTGGGTCCCACGATGGTGGTCGCGACCGGCCGCTCGGCACCATGTGAGGGATGGGGTCCTCAGACGGAGGGGCGAGGGGGCCGCCCGAAAGACGTGGGCGACCGCTCTTGGCTGTTGGCGGAGGATAGGGGAACCGTCGTCGCTGCGCTCCTCCTCCCGAATCCCGAGCG
>CAYRLV010000458.1:0-3186 GCA_964425155.1 uncultured Ornithinicoccus sp.
AGGTGCCGATGAAGTTGTCGGCGCTGTCGTAGTCACCGGTCCACCCGAGGAAGTAGGCGGCGGCCTTGCCCTGCTCGGTGCCGTCCAGGTATCCGCCGGACCACGGCTTGCTGACCGGCTTGACCTTGATGCCCGCCTTCTTCCAGTCGTTGCTCACGGCCTGGAAGATCCGTTGCGGGTCGGGCATGTAGGGCCGGGTGACCTCGGTCGGGTACCACAGCTCGATCGACAGGTGCGGGTAGCCCGCCTCCTTGAGCAGCTGCTTGGCCTTCTGCGGGTCGTAGGGGTATTCCTTGATGTCCGGGTTCCAGCCGGTCACCGTGTCCGGGAAGAACTGGGTCGCCACCTTGGCGCCCTCGGGCAACTGGGTCTTGACCAGCTGCTCCCGGTTGGTGGCCAGCATCAACGCCTTGCGGACCTTGAAGTCCTTCAACGCCGGGTTGGTCGTGGCGTTCAACCCGATGTAGAGGATGTTGAACGCCGGGCGGATGAGCACCTGGTTGCCGCCCTGCTTGAGGGAGGCCCAGTCCACCGGGTTGGGCAGGTCGTAGCCGTCGATGCTGCCGGCCTCCAGCTCCTGCCGGCGGGTCGTCTCGTCCGGGATGATCCGGAAGACGAGCTTCTTGACGCCCGCCTTCTTGCCCCAGTAGTCCTCGTTGCGCTCCAGCGTGACGGTGCCCTCGGCGTCGTCGTAGTCGACGAACTTGAACGCACCCGTCCCGGTCGGGTGCGACGTGGCGTAGGCCGGGTAGGTGAAGCCGCTGCCCTGTGCCTTGACGTCGTTGGCGTGGTACTTCTTCAACGCCGTTGGGCTGCTGATCGCGTAGGCGGCGTGGCCCAGGATGGTGGGGAACTTCGACGTCGCCCGTGTCGTCTTGACGATCACGGTGGAGTCGCCCTTGGTGGTGCACGACTTGAACAGCGAGGGCTTCTTGCCGTCAGCGAACCCGCCGAAGTTGTTGTTCCAGTAGTAGGAGACCGCGGAGTTCTGCGCCGCGCCCTTCTGGTGGTACCAGCGGTTGAAGTTGTAGCAGACCGCGTCGGCGTTGAAGTCGGTCCCGTCGTGGAACTTCACGCCCTTGCGCAGGTGGAAGGTCCAGGTCGTGCCGTCCTCGTTGGAGCTCCAGCTGGTCGCCAGACCGGGCGCCGGCTTGGCGGTGCCGGGCTTGAAGGACAGCAGGCCCTCGTAGATCTGCCGGGTGATGCGGAACGTCTCGCCGTCACTGGCGTAGAACGGGTCGAACACCTTGGGCGCTCCAGCGGCGCCGAAGGTGAACGTGGCGTCGCTGACGGTGGCACCGGTCTCGCCACCGCCGCCACCGCCTCCGTCGCCGCCGTTGTCCCGCTGCGACTGCGCGCAGGCGGAGAGGGCGAGGGCGATGACGCCGGCGCACGCCACCGCCGCCATCTTCCGGTTGGTCGTCATCAGATCTCCTGTTCGGTCCCCGGCAGCCGCACGGAGCGACGGCCAAGGTGTCTGGGTTCGGGGATCGGTGCCATCCCCCCGAGGAGGGCCCTGAGGACGATAGCGGCCCCGGGCCCGCGTGTTAAGGGCGCCGTGCGGCCTTGACCAAGTCCAGAAAGTCCGGGGTGGCGCCCGGATGGTCAGGAGCACCCCTTCGCGGCTGCGACAATTCTCCGCATGCCCACGCAGACCCGCGGTGATCTCCGCAACGTCGCCATCGTCGCCCACGTCGACCACGGCAAGACCACGCTCGTCGACAAGATGCTGTGGCAGGCGGGAGCCTTCGGTGCCCACCAGCACGTCGACGAACGCGCGATGGACACCGGCGACCTGGAACGGGAGAAGGGGATCACGATCCTCGCCAAGAACACCGCGATCCACTACACCGGTCCCTCGGCCGCCGCAGTCGGGGAGCCCGGCGGGGTCACCATCAACATCATCGACACCCCCGGGCACGCCGACTTCGGCGGCGAGGTGGAGCGCGGGCTGTCGATGGTCGACGGCGTCGTGCTGCTCGTGGACGCCTCGGAGGGGCCGCTGCCACAGACCCGCTTCGTGCTCCGCAAGGCCCTCGCGGCGCGGCTGCCGGTCATCCTCGCCATCAACAAGGTGGACCGCCCCGACTCGCGCATCAGTGAGGTGGTCGACGAGGTCTACGAGCTGTTCCTCGATCTCATGGACGACGCGTCGGCAGCGGACGACCTGCTCGACTTCCCGGTGGTCTACGCCTCCGCCAAGGCCGGGCGCGCCTCGCTGACCGCGCCGGCCAACGGCCAACTGCCCGACGGCGACGACCTGGAGGACCTGTTCCGGACCCTCCTCGAGACGGTCCCGGCCCCCTCGTATGACGACGAGGCGCCGCTGCAGGCGCACGTCACCAACCTGGACTCCTCCAACTTCCTCGGCCGGCTCGCGCTGCTGCGCGTGCGCGCCGGGACGATTCGCAAGGGCCAGCAGGTCACCTGGTGCCGCCGCGACGGCAGCCAGGAGAAGGTGAAGATCACCGAGCTGCTGATGACCGAGGCTCTCGACCGCAAGCCCGCCGAGAGCGCCGGGCCGGGGGACATCATCGCGGTTGCCGGCATCCCGGAGATCACCATCGGCGAAACGCTGGCGGACGCGGACGACCCGCAGCCGCTTCCGTTGATCACGGTCGACGAGCCAGCCATCTCGATGACGATCGGCACCAACACCTCGCCGCTCGCCGGCCGGGTGAAGGGGGCCAAGGTGACCGCTCGCCTGGTCAAGGACCGGCTCGACCGGGAACTGGTCGGCAACGTGTCGCTGCGGGTGCTGCCGACGGAGCGGCCGGACGCCTGGGAGGTCCAGGGCCGGGGTGAGCTCGCGCTCGCCATCCTGGTGGAGCAGATGCGCCGGGAGGGCTATGAGCTCACGGTGGGCAAGCCGCAGGTGGTCACCCGGCAGGTCGACGGTGCCGTGCACGAGCCCTTCGAGCGGCTGACCATCGACGCTCCGGAGGAGTTCCTCGGCGCGATCACCCAGCTGCTGGCCACCCGCAAGGGCCGGATGGAGCAGATGACCAACCACGGCACCGGGTGGATCCGGATGGAGTTCATCGTGCCCGCGCGCGGGCTGATCGGGTTCCGGACCGCGTTCCTCACCGACACCCGCGGCACCGGTATCGCCAACCACGTCTTCGAGGACTACGAGCCGTGGGCTGGCGACTTCACGACCAGGCAGAACGGGTCTCTTGTCGCTGA
>CAYRLV010000459.1:0-3176 GCA_964425155.1 uncultured Ornithinicoccus sp.
CCGATGCCGTGCACGAGCATGCGCAGCGGACGACTCGCGGTGACGCGAGGATCCTTCTGCCGCAGCGACCCGGCAGCAGCGTTGCGCGGGTTGGCGAACGGCGGCTTGCCGGCCTCGACCTGGTGCGCGTTGAGGTCGCCGAACGCCTCGACCGGCAGGAACACCTCGCCGCGGATCTCGACCTGGTCGGGGTGCCCGTCACCCGACAGCCGGTGCGGGATGCCGTCGATGGTGCGCACGTTGTTGGTGACGTCCTCGCCGACCCGGCCGTCGCCGCGCGTGGCCGCCCGCACCAGCCGGCCACGCTCGTAGAGCAGGCTGATCGCCAGCCCGTCGATCTTGAGCTCGCACAGGTAGTGGAACGGAGTGCCCGCCTCGCGCCGCACCCGCTCGTCCCACGCCTGCAGCTCCTCGATGCTGAAGACGTTGTCGAGGCTCATCATCCGCTCGACGTGCTCGACGGCGGTGAACTCGGTGGAGAAGGCGAACCCCACCTGCTGCGTCGGGCTGTCCGGGCTGCGCAGCTCGGGATGGTCCTCCTCGAGGGCGTTCAGCCGACGCATGATCTCGTCGTAGGCGGCGTCGCTGATCGTGGGCGCGTCGCGCACGTGGTAGGCGAACTGGGCCGCGGTCGCCTGCTCGGCCAGGTCCTCCCACTCGTGGCGCGCGTCGTCGGGGATCGGGGTGGAGAGCTCGGTCACGAGCCCATCCTGCCGCACGGGACGGACAGCGACGCCGGTGTGGGGCGGCGGTGTCCGCGCCGCGCGGTCACCGGTGCAGCTGCAGGAAGTCCGTGATCGGCATCCGCTCCAGCAGGGGGCGCTGCCAGCTGGCGGCCACCTCCCGGGCAGCCGCCCGGTCGACCAGCCGGGGCTCGGTGAGGTGGTGGTCCAGACCCTTCCAGGTGAGGGTGCAGCCCCCGGCGGCCAGCACGTTCTGCGCCCAGTTGGTGCTCGTGCCCCACGGCAGCCCGATGACGATCGTCGTGGGCGACGCGAGGACGGCGACCGGCACGGCATACGCGCGGCCGGTGCGGCGGCCGCGGTGGTGGACCACACCCCATACCGGGAACACGCGGTGTCCGGCCAACCGGCGGGCGAGGGGGGTGGTGAGCCGGACCAGAGCGGCGGGCGGCTTGCGGCGGGGGGAGGACTCGGTCATCGGTCCATCATGCTCCCGCGGCCGGCACCCGGCGAGCGCGCGGCCGCCGTTGGGTCAGCACGGCGGCGCCGACGACGATCGCGGCACCGAGGTACTGCGGCCAGTCGAGGTGCTCGCCGAGCAGCAGGGCACCGAGCGCCACGGAGACGACCGGGATGACGTAGGTGATCGTGGACGCGACCGTCGGCCCGGCGCCGCGCACGACGTCGAACTGGAGGGAGAACGCCAGTCCCGTGCCGACCACCCCGAGGGCGAGCACGGCCAGCACCGGCCCGAGGGTCGAGCCGCCGGAGGTCACGGGGTGGAGGGTCCACGGCGTGGCACCCCGGACGATCGACCAGACCGCGAGCACGACCAGCATCTCGGCCGCGGCGGCGAGCAGCTGGGCCGTCGGCTGGGCGAGCCCGCCGAGGTCGGAGCCGGCGAGGTGGCGCCGGTTGTAGGTCCAGCCGAGACCGTAGGAGAGGCCCGCCACCAGCGTCATGCCGAAGCCGAGCAGGTCGGGACGACCGGCGGCCGCCCACGGCTGCGCGATGACGACCACGCCGAGGAACCCGACGAGCACGCCGGCGACCTTGCGCGCGGTGACCGCCTCCGACGGCAGGATCAACAACGCGAACAGCACCGTGGCCAGCGGCGTGGTCGCGTTGCCGATGCCCGCGAGTGCGGACGACACCCGCTCCTCGCCGAGCGCGAAGAGGGTGAACGGGAGCGTCGCGACGAAGATGCCGGCGACCAGCAGGTGTCCCCAGGTGCGCAGGTCGCGGGGCACCCGCCCGCCGGAGAGGCGCAGCAGGAGCACGAGCACCAGCGCGCCGCTGAGGATCCGCAGGCCGGCGACCTGCAACGGCTCCATCGCCCGCAGGCCGATCTTCATCAGCAGGAAGCTGGATCCCCAGATGAGGACGATCAGCACGAATTTCAGCTGCCAGGGCAGACGGGTCGGCGCCGGCCCGCCGGTCGCCCCCGGTGACCGCGGGGTCGTCCGGGGGGTCGGCGCGGCGGTCACGCGAGGATCAACCGTCGGCGCGCTCACCCAATTCCCGGGCGGCCCGCGCGGCCACCTCGTGCGCCCGCGTCGCCGCGGCGACCCCGCCGGCCCCGGCCAGTCCGCAGGCTGGCGTCACGACCACGTCGCGCAGCCCGGCAAGCGGCAGACCCACCGCATGCCACCCGGTGACGACGCGATCGGCCACCTCGGCCGCGGTGCGTCCCACGTCGGGTGTCGTGCCGTCGCCGGCACCGACGGCACCCGCCCAGAGCGCGACCCCCGACTCGACGGTGGCGGCGACCGACTCCCATCCCTTCGGGCCGAGCAGCGTCACGTCGATGGCGACTGCGCCCGCCCCAGCGGCCCGCAGCAGCGGGAGCGGGGTGTCGGCCGCGCAGCAGTGCACGACGGTCGACCGCTCCCCCGCAGCGTCCAGGACGGTGCGCAGGCCCTCGCGGGCCTCCTGCGGGTCCACCACGCGCAACCGACCGAATCCCGAGGCGGTGCGCAGCTGCCCGGCGAGCGCCGCGGGCAGCCCCGGTTCGTCGAGCTGCGCCACGAGCTCGGCTCCGGGCACCAGCCGCTGCACGGCGCGGAGGTGCTCGCGCAGTCCCTCGGCCAGCGACGTCACGAGGTCGCGGCTGGCCCCGTGGTCGGCCAGGGACCGCTCCCCGCGGGACACCGCGATGTGCGACGCGAGGGTCCACGGCCCGGTGACCTGGACCTTCAACGCGCCCTCGTAGCCGTCGTAGGTCTCGGCGAGCAGGTCGAGGTCCTCCCGCAGGAACGCCTCGGCGCGTCGCTGGTCGCGCCCGGGCCGGTCCACGAACCGCCACCCCGAGGGCTGCAGGTCCACCGGCAGGTCGACGAGCAGCGCGGCGGTGCGGCCGACCATGTCCGCGCCGGGACCCCGGGCCGGCAGTTCGGGCAGGTAGGGGACGCCGTCGTCGGCGAGCAGGTCGCGCACGGTGCGGCACGCCATACCGGCGTCCTCGCCCGGCCACGACCCCATCCCACTGCTGCG
>CAYRLV010000460.1:0-3164 GCA_964425155.1 uncultured Ornithinicoccus sp.
GGGCTCGATGAACGCGTTGCTGCAGGGGCGCACGGTCGTGGCGATCGCGCACCGGTTGCACACCGCGCACGACGCCGACCGGATCGCCGTGATGATCGACGGCCGGATCGTCGAGCTCGGCAGCCACGACGAACTGCTCGACCGCCCGGACGGCGAGTACGCCGCGCTGTGGCGGGCCTGGACCTCCTGAGACGCAGGGGCCGCGGGGGAGGGCCGCGAGTGAAGATCCACGCCACGGGGTAGTGGTGGAAGACGTGAACACCTGCCGGCGGCCAGCCGGCGCCGCGACCACCGGCGCGGCGACGGGGCGCGGCAGTCCGCCTCGATCGAGGGAGCACCGATGACCACCCCAGAGACCCGTCCCGCCCCACCCGCTCGGGTGCCCGGCGCGCACATCGCCGACCCCACGGCACTGGGGATCGGCGCGTTCGCGTTGACCACCTTCGTGCTGTCGGTCATCAACGCCCACATCGTGCCGGTCACCGTGGAGCCGACCGTGTTCGGCCTCGCGCTCGCCTACGGTGGCCTCGCCCAGCTCTGCGCGGGGATGTGGGAGTTCGCCAAGGGCAACACCTTCGGGGCGACCGCGTTCAGCTCGTACGGTGCCTTCTGGATCTCGTTCTGGTGGCTGACCGGCCACACCGACCTCAGCGGAGCCGGCGCGGACGCGGCCAAGGGGGTCGGGCTCTACCTGCTGGCCTGGGGCATCTTCACGCTCTACATGGCGGTGGCCGCCTCGCGGGTGAACGTTGCCGTCCTGACCGTCTTCGTGCTGCTGACCATCACCTACTTCCTGCTCGCCTGCGGCGAGTTCACCGGTTCGAGCGGCCTGGGCAAGGCCGGCGGCTACGCGGGGATCCTGACGGCGATCGCTGCGTGGTACGTGTCGTTCGCGGTGGTCACCGCGTTCACCTTCAAGAAGCAGGTGCTGCCGGTCGGGCCCCTGGGTGTCGACCGGTGACCCTTGCCCGCTCGGGTGTTGACTGGTGGAGTGGGATAGGACTTGACCAGGAGGCGGCGTTTCGCGCAGCACCCGTCCGTACAGCCCGTTCGTAGGAGGAGAAAGATGAGCAACCCCGAACTGTCGAACCTGATGCACGAGGAGCGCAGGTTCGACCCGCCGGCCGACCTGGCGGCGGAGGCCAATGTCAAGGCGGACGTCTACGACGAGGCCTCGGCGGACCGGCTGGCCTTCTGGGCCAAGCAGGCGGAGCGGATCACCTGGGCCGAGCCCTTCACCGAGGTGCTGGACTGGAGCAACCCGCCGTTCTCCAAGTGGTACGTCGGAGGCAAGCTCAACGCCGCCTACAACTGCCTCGACCGGCACGTCGAGGCCGGGCTGGGTGACCGGGTCGCCTACTACTTCGAGGCCGAGAACGGCGAGCGTCGCACCATCACGTATGCGGAGCTGCTCGCCGAGGTCTGTCAGGCCGCCAACGGGTTGACCGAGCTCGGCGTGAAGACCGGCGACCGGGTCGCCATCTACATGCCGATGATCCCGGAGACCGTCGTGGCCATGCTGGCGTGCGCCCGCATCGGCGCGCCGCACACGGTGATCTTCGCCGGCTTCTCCGCCCAGTCGATCGAGGACCGGGTCAAGGACTGCGGCGTCGAGGTGGTCATCACCGCGGACGGCGCCAACCGTCGCGGCAAGGCGTCGGCGCTCAAGCCCACGGTCGACGAGGCTGTCGCGAAGTGCCCCGATGTGCGCACCGTCCTGGTGGTGAAGCGCACCGGCCAGGAGATCCCCTGGACCGAGGGGCGCGACGTGTGGTGGAGCGATGTCGTCGAGAAGCAGAGCACCGAGCACGAGTGCGAGTTCTTCGACTCCGAGCACCCGCTCTACATCATGTACTCCAGCGGGACCACCGGTAAGCCCAAGGGCGTCCTGCACACGACCGGCGGCTACCTCGTGGGCTGCTCCTACACGCACTGGGCGGTCTTCGACCTCAAGCCCGAGACCGACATCTTCTGGACGGCGGCCGACATCGGCTGGGTGACCGGGCACTCGTACATCGTCTACGGGCCGCTGGCCAACGCGACGACGTCGGTCTTCTACGAGGGCACGCCGGACACGCCGCACCAGGGCCGCTGGTGGGAGATCATCGAGCACTACAAGGTCAACATCCTCTACTGCGCGCCCACGGCGATCCGCACCTTCATGAAGTGGGGCCGGGAGATCCCGCAGAAGTTCGACCTGTCGTCACTGCGGGTCATCGGCTCGGTGGGCGAGCCGATCAACCCGGAGGCGTACATGTGGTACCGCGAGGTGATCGGAGGCAACAACTGCCCGGTGGTCGACACCTGGTGGCAGACCGAGACCGGCATGATCATGATCAGCCCGCTGCCGGGCGTCACCGCGGGCAAGCCGGGTTCGGCGATGACCCCGCTGCCCGGCATCAGCGCGGCGGTCTACGACGAGTCCGGCAACGCGGTCGACCCCGGCGGCGCCGGCTACCTGGTCCTCAAGGAGCCGTGGCCGGCCATGCTGCGCACCCTGTGGGGTGACGACCAGCGGTTCAAGGACACCTACTGGTCGCGCTTCCCCGACGTCTACTTCGCCGGCGACGGTGCCAAGCTCGACGAGGACGGCGACTTCTGGTTGCTCGGCCGGGTGGACGACGTGATGAACGTGTCGGGCCACCGGATGTCCACGACCGAGATCGAGTCGGCCCTGGTCTCCCACCCGATGGTGGCGGAGGCGGCCGTGGTCGGCGCCGCCGACGCGACGACCGGCCAGTCCATCGAGGCGTTCGTGATCCTGCGCGAGTCGGCCAAGGGCGGCGGGGACGACCTGGTGTCCGAGCTGCGCAACCACGTGGCCCACGAGATCGGCGCGATCGCCAAGCCGCGCTCGATCATGGTGGTCCCGGAGCTGCCCAAGACGCGGTCGGGCAAGATCATGCGTCGCCTGCTCAAGGACGTCGCCGAGAACCGCGAGCCGGGCGACAGCACCACGCTGGCCGACTCCTCGGTGATGGACCTGATCCAGAAGAACCTCGCCGAGCAGACCTCGGGCGACGAGTAGGTCCGCGCCAGCGAGCAGCACCGCATACGGCACGGGTCGGGGAGGCGCCGGTATGGCGTGTCCCCGACCCGTCCGCGCGGGTGCCCGTCCCTATCTGTGGTGGCGCTCCTCGGCGGCAGGCTCGCTGCGCTCCATC
>CAYRLV010000461.1:0-3156 GCA_964425155.1 uncultured Ornithinicoccus sp.
CGTGCGCCCGATCATGAGCGCCCCCTTTACACTGAATCCCACCATATGAACCATGCTTGCATCGACGACGGTACTCAGTTACGGAGATTCGTCAACAGGGCTCGAAGGGATCCGGCTGAGACGAGCTGGCCAACTGGTGCCGCCACAGATGCGACTCTGGACATTCGGGCTACTATCGCCTAGCGCGTTGGAGGAGGGCGTGATGCTGCGGGCCGTCAATCTGGCGTGCACCATCGGGGGGACCCGGGCGCTGCGTGATGTGTCCATGTCCGTGGACACCGGGGAGGTCGTGTCGGTCTCCGGACCGAGTGGTTCAGGAAAGTCGACCCTGCTGCATTGCCTGAGCGGGGTACTGCGACCCGACCGAGGCGAGACATGGCTGGACGGCGAACGGCTCGATCTGCTCACGGATCGACAGCGTAGCGACCTGCGGCTGCGACGTTTCGGCATCATTCAGCAGTTCGGCACTCTCATCCCGGAACTCACGCTGCTGGAGAACGTGGAGTTGCCCCTGCGGTTGATCGGGTCATCAGGTCAGCACAGCAGGGAGACAGCCTTGTCCGTGATGGCGCAGCTGGAGATCGCAGACCTGAGCGGCAGACGTGCCGGTGAGGCATCCGGTGGACAAGTGCAACGGGCTGCAGTCGCCCGAGCCCTAGTTCACAGCCCTGAAGTCGTCCTGGCTGACGAGCCCACCGGGGCTTTGGACAGTGTCGCCGGCGACCGGGTCTTGGCCGGCCTGATGGGCTTGGTACGTGACTTGGGCACGGCGGTTGTCCTAGTGACCCACGAACCCGGCATCGCTGCCCGAGCCGACCGCCAACTCTCGCTCGCGGACGGTCGACTCGGCAAGGCCGCACAGCTTTCCTGATGATCGACCTCAAGGTTGGGGCAACCTTGGCTGCCGTAGGTGGCCGCTATCGCTCCGTCTCGATCATCGCAGCGAACGCGCTGTGCGCGGTTGTGCTTCTCGTCTGCGCAGGCATCGTCGTCGGTTCGCCGACCGGCCTGCCGCCCGATGAGCAGCATCTTCTGCTGGCGGCCGTGTTTGTGACTGTTCTGCCGGTCGCCGCCCTGCTGGCCAGCGTGACTCGCCTGTCCTCATCGGTGCGAGACCGACGCCTGGCAGCGCTGCGCATCTTGGGCGTGAGCGCGGGTCGAACACGACGCATTGCCGCGGTGGAATCGGCGTGCCTCGCCATCACCGGGACCCTGCTGGGCATCGTGTTGTACGCGGGGCTGGTGCACCCGGCTACGTCCTTGCTCGACACTGGATGGGGGCGATGGCTGCGAGGATCGGGCTGGCTCCCCGGCTGGCTCGCCTCCGTCGTGGTGCTGCTCGGGGTTCCCCTGCTGTCAGTCGGCGTCTCCCTGATCCCCGCACACGTCGTCGCGCGGCAACCGCTGTCGGTGCAGCGACAGATGAGTACTGCCACACCCTCGTTCTGGCGGGCGGCGCCGTTCGTCGTAGGGGTCGGCTTGCTGGCCTGGTCGGTCACGCAGACACCAACAGTTCCCGTGGCCACTGCCCCGGTGACAGCTACGTTCGCTGGAGCAGCCTTGGCCGCGCTGGGTCTTCCACTGGCCACGCCGGTGGGGATCCGGTGGATGGCCGACGCGCTGGCGCGACGGGGACGCCGACCTGCACTGCTCGTGGCCGGCCGCCGACTGCAGCAGGAACCGACGACCACGGTCCGCCTCGTGGCCGGTCTCCTGGTGGCACTCTTCTTAGCCACGAGTCTGCGCGCGGTACTGGTCAATTGGGAAACCAGCCCGCAATATATGCGGGCCGTCCACGCCGCGACCGACGGGCCGCGGGCCGTTGACATCGTCGTGCCGCCGGGCAAGAACATCGACGTTGCCACCCTGCGCGCCTCGCCGGAGGTGCGCTCCCTTGCACCCGTTCGCACCGTAGGCATCAAGTGTGATCCGAGCGCTCCCAGGAACGCAGTCCCCGGGTCCGCCGCGGCGTGCGGCACCGCTGTGGTGGCGACCTGCCGGCAGCTCAGGACACTAAGCCCCGGAGCGACCGGATGTGTGCAGGGCCAACCAGCATGGCTCATCTTCAACCCTCCACGCCTGATCCAGGCCACCGAGCGCGTGACCCTCACCGACAGCACCGAATCCAGCCGCCAACAGCTCGTACTGCAGGTCAACACGCGTCTGCCAGTCAGATCAGACCCGCAAGACCCCAACTGGTCAGACACGCCCTACGACCTGGTGATCCCACCAGACACACCCGGCGTCCAGGCACTACTCCACCAGCAAGAATCAGTTTGGCGGGTCGTGCTCGACGGCGGAGAAGCACCCCTGAAACACCTGCGCGCAGAGGCCAACCAACACGGCGCAGAACTCGTGACGCTCGACGACATCAACGCACTGACCACCATCGATCAATACCGGTCGGGACTGTACCTCCTCACCGGCCTGGTCCTCATCCTTGGCCTGGTAGCCCTGCTGATCACCAGCGTTGACCGCGCAGTGGAACGACGCAGACACGTGGCACAGTTGTCCGTCGTCGGCGTCCCAGCCACGGTCATCCGCGACAGCCAGTGGATCCAAGTGCTCTCACCGCTAGCGGTCGGACTCCCCGCAGCAGCCGGCGCAGGATTGCTGGCCGGAACTGCCTACCTCAACCTAGTAGGCCAACGACACGACACACCATGGTCAGCCACCATATGGATCACCGTCGCAGCCCTCGTTGCCTCCCTACTGGTGGCAACCACAGCCACCTGGGGCCTGGGCCGACACATCGACCCCACTGACCTGCGACAGGAATAGCCCAGCGGCCGTGACCCACGACCCCGCCAGACCAACGGACCATCCTCACCCGCACCAGCCCCCGGTGGTATGGCGCCGCGGAACCTGTTTCACCCGCAGGCCTGGGCCCGGCCCGGACTTAAGAACCCTGACAACCTTCAGTCGTTCGAAGTGGGGCCAAATGACGGTCATGGTGGGGCCAAGTCAGGTTGACAAACTCAGGGCATTCGGCCAAGACCTCGGCGCAGGCGCTTCGCCGATCAAGTCGAGAGCGAATCTTGACTCGCTCTTGACGCGCAGATCACACGCTTGGCTCTACCTTCTCTCGTACATGCCAAACGGGTCACACGCAACCTTCCGCACTTACGCTTACGCTCCGCATAGTCAGGGGACATC
>CAYRLV010000462.1:0-1881 GCA_964425155.1 uncultured Ornithinicoccus sp.
GCTCCCCTCCATGGCCAGTCGGACGCAACGGACCCGCCCGCGGTTCCGCACGCCCCGTCCGCGGCCCGGCGCGGTCCGTCGGCCCGGCATCACGACGGGGAGGAGTGGCGATCCGGTGCAGCGGCGTCGGCGGCCGCTCACCCCTCATACGGGGCGGTCAGCGACCTCGGCGCCCGCTTCCGCCGCGAGGAGGACAGGGTCAGGACGTGGCGATGCCCGCCACGGGTTCGCCCGCGGCGTCCGGAGCGACGGGAGCCACCGTGCCCTCGAGCATGTAGTGCCGCGAGCGCGGCAGGCCGCTGCGCCCGCGCGGCAACGGCTTCACGGCGAGCACCTGGTTGATGCCGATCCGGTTGTCCTCGAAGGCAAGCGCCGACCCGGCCATGTAGAGCCGCCAGACCCGGGCCCGTCCGGCACTGGTGAGCTTGACCGCCCGGTCCCAGTCGCCCTCGAGGTTCTTCACCCACTCGCGCAGCGTCAACGCGTAGTGCTCACGCAGGGATTCGACGTCACGCACCTCGAAACCCGCGCCCTCGATCGCCTCGACCATCACGCTGATCGGCTCGAGCTCGCCGTCGGGGAACACGTAGCGCTCGATGAACGAGGTCTTCGAGGCTCCGTGCCGCTTGCCCGGGCGGCGGCTGATCGCGTGGTTGAGCAGCCGGCCGCCGGGGCGGAGCAGTGCGAACAGGTCGGCCGTGTAGGTCGGCAACATGGACATGCCCACGTGCTCGGCCATCCCGATGCTGGCGATCGCATCGTAGGGTCCGTCGCGCACGTCGCGGTAGTCCTGCACCCGGATCTCGACCTGGTCGTCCAGGCCCTCGCGGTGGACCCGTTCGCGCGCCAGGGACGCCTGCTCCTGGGAGAGGGTGACGCCGACGGCCTGCACGCCGTACTTCTTGGCGGCGTTGATGACGAACGTGCCCCAGCCGCAACCGACGTCGAGGATCCGTTGGCCGGGCTGCAGATCCAGCTTGCGGGCGACCAGGTCGCACTTGCCCAGCTCGGCGTCGGTGAGGTCGTAGTCCTCGCTCGGGCCCTGGGGCCAGTAGCCGCAGGAGTAGACCATCGACGGTCCCAGCACGATCGAGTAGAACTCGTTGCCGACGTCGTAGTGGTGCGAGATCGCGTCGGCGTCGCGCCGCTTGGAGTGCAGCCCGCCGTGCAGCCGGGACTCCTCCTTCGGCGGCTTCGGCGGCGGCCCGACGACCCCCAGCCGGAGTGCCGCCTTGACGATGGCGCGCTTGGTCTCGCGGTCGACGACGATGCTGGCGCCCTCCTCGGACCCGGCGAACTTGTCCAGCGCCTGCAGGGTCTCGAGCAGGTCGCCGTCGGCCTCGACGTCGCCGGCGACGTAGGCCCGGGCGAAACCCAGCTCGTTGGGCTGCCACATGATCCGTCGCAGGGCCTTGCGCCGGGTGAACCGCAGCTGGGCCGGTGCCTCCGGTGGCCCGAACTCGCTGCCGTCCCAGCAGGTCACATGGACCGTTTCGGAGCTTCCCAATGTCGCCGCCACCAGCGGTTCGATCACCTCAGCGACCGTCATGCGACCATCACACTCCCGAGTGCGTCGTGAACCGTTGTTCACCTCGCAGGTTACGCCGTGGCCCTGCGGCCCCGCATCCCAGATCCGGTGGCGGACCACCGAACCCACGTCGCCTACCCTGCACGGGTGAGCGAGCGCCACCGGGAGATCCTGCGACTCGCCGTCCCGGCGTTCCTGGCGCTCGTCGCCGAACCGCTGTTCCTGTTGGCCGACTCGGCGATCATCGGCCACCTGGGCACGACCCAGCTCGCCGGCCTCGGCGTGGCCTCCGCGGCCCTGGTGACCGCCGCCAACATCTTCGTCTTCCTCGCCTACGGCACCACCTCGATCGT
>CAYRLV010000462.1:1981-3140 GCA_964425155.1 uncultured Ornithinicoccus sp.
TGGTGACCGCCGCCAACATCTTCGTCTTCCTCGCCTACGGCACCACCTCGATCGTCGCGCGCCAGATCGGCGCGGGGTCCGAGCGGACCGCGGTCACGGCGGGCATCGCCGGTGTCTGGCTCGCCGTCGGGCTCGGCGTGGTCACCGCAGTGCTCGTCGCGGTGTTCGCCCGTCCGCTCGCGCACCTGTTCGGCGCCAGCCCGGTGGCGCTGGAGCACGCGGTGACCTACCTGCGGGTGTCCGCGATCGGCATACCGGGCATGTTGGTGGTGCTCGCCGTCACCGGCGTGCTGCGCGGCATGCAGGACACCAGGACGCCGCTGATCGCGTCGGTGGCCGGCTTCGGCTCCAACATCGTGCTCAACGTGCTGTTCGTCTACGGCGCCGGGATGGGTATCGCCGGGTCGGCGCTCGGCACCGTGCTCGCGCAGACCGGGATGGCGACCGGCCTGGTCCTCGTGGTCACCCGCCACGCGCGCCGGATCGGGGCGTCGCTGCGGCCGCACCCGGGGCGGGTGCTGCACGCGGCGCGGGAGGGCGTGCCGCTGCTGGTGCGCACCCTCGCGCTGCGTGCGGTGATCGTGCTGACCACCTGGGTGGCCGCCGGTCTCGGCGACGTGCCGCTGGCCGCCAACACGGTCGCGATGACGGTGTGGAGCTTCATGAGCTTCGCCCTGGATGCTCTGGCGATCGCCGGGCAGGCGCTCACCGGAAAGGCGCTCGGCGCGGGCGACGTCGCGGGCACCCGGTCGGCGACACGGACGATGGTGTGGTGGGGCGTGTGGGGCGGCGCCGGGCTGGGGTTGCTGGTGCTGCTCGTGCACACCGTGCTGCCCAACCTGTTCACGACCGACCCGGCGGTGCGCACGGCGCTGTCCGCCGCGCTGATCGTGGTCGCGCTGTCCCAGCCGGTCGCCGGCGTGGTGTTCGTGCTCGACGGCGTGCTGATCGGTGCCGGGGACGGGCGGTGGCTGGCGGTGGCGCAGGTCGTGATGCTGGTGCTCTACCTGCCGATCGCGCTCGGCGTGCACGCGTCCGCGGATTCCCTGCTGGCGGGCGCCGACCGGGTGGCCGCCGAGGCGCACGCGCTCACCGTGCTCTGGTGGGCGTTCACCGGATTCATGGTGATCCGCGGGATCCTGCTCGGCTGGCGGGCCCG
>CAYRLV010000463.1:0-3128 GCA_964425155.1 uncultured Ornithinicoccus sp.
CCGCAGCCCGCGGCAAGTCCGGCGGTCGTGAGGATGGAGACTGCCAAGAAGGCGCGGCGGTCCATCTCGAGTCCGCTGCTCATGGGAGGTGCCTTTCTGTCCGGAGGATGACCGGTACCACGTGTGGCCGTAGGTGTGTGGACCGGTTGGGGTGACGGTCACCGATGGGTGGGATGACGCTGGAGGACTTCGGGATTGACCAGGGTGGTGGGGACCCGTCCTGCCAGGATTTCGAGAGCTGCGGCGGCTGCCGCTCGGCCGATGTCGCGCATGCTGTCTTCCGTGGCGCCGGCAATGTGTGGAGTGAGCAAGATGTCGTCGAGTTGGAAGAATGGGTGGTCCGGGGCGAGAGGCTGTTGGGCATAGACGTCCAAGGCAGCGCCAGCGATGTGCTTGTCCCGCAGGGCTCGGATCAGGGCGTCTTCGTTGATGATCGGGCCACGTGCCACGTTGACGACGATGGCCGTGGTCTTCATCTGGTCGAACTGCCGGTCGTCGAGTAGGCCGCGAGTGGAGTCGGTCAAGGGACACGCGACCACGACGATGTCCGCGGTGCGCAGTAGGTCGTCGAGCGCTCGTGCGTGAATGCCTGCTGGGGTAGCTCCGGACCGATTGTATCCGATGAGAGTGACGTCCCAGCCGTGCAGCATGTCTCGTATTGCTTGCCCGATATTTCCCGTGCCGATGAGGCCGATCGTTGATCCGGCGAGTGTTCGTCCTGTCGATCCCGTTGCCCGCGACTCATGCCAGCCTCTCGAGCGCAGGACTCGCACCGTGGTCAATAGGCGCCGGCGCAAGACCAGCGCGCTCATGATCGCGTGTTCGGCGACCGAGGCGGCATTGACTCCGGGTACGTTCATCACCGGTATCCCCGCCGCGGTTGCCGCGTCCAGAGGTATCATGTCGAGGCCGGTGCCGTGCCGCACCACGCCTCGCAATTTGCGGTGGGACTCAAAGAGGCTCGCCGGTATTGGATCACGCACGATGATGACGGTGGCGTCGACACTCTCCTCCGCGAGAATGGCCGGCTCGGCTCGAGACGCAATCCGAAGGGTCGCCCGTCTCCTCAAGTAGGCGTCCACCTCGGGATGAAGTGCGCTGGTGGCGAAGATCGTACTCACGTTGAGTCGCCACCTTGCGCCACGTCCCCTGCCGTTGGCAGGTCGCTCCTTGGCCGCTCGTCGCTCTCGATGAGCCGCGCCCAGTAACTGTCCACACCCTGCAGGTGGCTCCCGACGAGCGAGACGGCCTCTGCCGTATCCCTAGACTCGATGGCAGCAAAGATCCGACTGTGCTCGGCGTGGGAGTCCCGAAACCGGTTGCGCTGTTGGAAATAGACGGCGCGACGCTCGACGGTCATCAGGTAGTAGATGTCGACGACACGCAGGAAGATGCTGTTCTGGGTCGCACGAACAATCTCGCTGTGGAACTGCCGGTCCAAGTCTCCGGCGACTTCGCCGGTGAGGTGACCGGATGCCAGTTCCTCCTGGCTGCGGTTGAGCACCTCGCGCATACGCTCGAGGTCGTCCTCGGTCCTACGCTCACAAGCGAGACGAGCAGCCTCCAACTCGTGGATTCGCCGCATCTCGACCGCTTGATGGACATCCTCGGAGGTCAAGGGGACGCCGATCTGCGCGAATAGGGCCAGTGCCTCCACGCTGGGAGCGCTGGTGGACATGAAGAGACCCGACTTCGCTCGCCGTTCGACGATGCGCAGAGCCTCCAAATAGGAAAGGGCTTCGCGGATCTGTCCACGACTCACCTGAAACTTCAGGGCCAGCTCACGCTCCGAGGGGACGCGTTCGCCCGCGCCATAGTCTCGAGCGACGAGCAGGGAGAGGACTCGACCTACCAGGTCCTTCTCGTTCACGCTGGACCCCGAACCGCATACTTATCAATGACTTCCTCGCGGACGGTCACCCCGAGACCGGGCCCTGACGGGATCGTGAGCATTCCGTCGACGACTTGCCACTCCTCTTCGACCAAGTCATGCAGCATCGGGTTGGCGCCCACGGAGTACTCGAGGATTCGGCTCGCGGGGCTGGCTGCCGCGACATGCGCACCAGCTGCGAACGCGAGCGCTCCTGCCCACAGGTGGGGCGCGAACTGCAGGTTGTATGAGGCAGCCAGTGCGGAGATCCGGTGCGCCTCCGTGATCCCGCCGCAGACGGCCAAGTCCGGCTGAAGGACGTCCGCCGCCCGCAGGTCCACCAGTTCCCGAAAGTCGAATCGGGTGTACTCGCTCTCACCGGTGGCGACGGGAACGTGAGTGGATCGGCGCACCTCGGCGAGGCCAGACTTGTCATCGGGTGATACCGGCTCCTCAAACCACGTGAGGTCACAGTCCCGGACCATGTGGCAGAAGCGCCTGGCCTCGGAAACCGAGAGCGTCCCGTGGGCGTCACACATCAACTCGACATCGGGCCCAAGTCGTTCACGCGCGGCGATCACCCTGTCTGCAGACCGGCGAACAGTGCCATCCATGGCACCCACCCGCATCTTCACCGCTCCGAACCCGCCCTGCTGGACATACCCTGCCAACTGATCGCCAATGTCATCGACGTTGGCCCAACCACCAGAGGCGTAAACCGGCATGGTCGCGGACATGGCGCCGCCGAGTAGCTGCGAAACCGGGACGCCGAGGGACTTGCCAAGCAGGTCCCACAACGCGATATCGATGGCACTGATCGCAGCAATGCTCAACCCCCGCCGACTGAGCTCGGGGAAGGCGTGACCTCGTCGTGCCGCGTAGTCGCTGCGAACGCCGCTGTAAAGGTCCGACCAGATGCGGACTATGCGGGACGGATCACGACCCAAGAGGAGCGGTCGCATCTCGGACGTCAGCAGGGCTTCCAACGCGGCGTAGGTGCCAGCACTACCGGCGGCGTTCTTGCCTTCGCCATAGCCGACCAGGCCCTCGTCCGTCGTGACTTTGACGATGAGTGCGTCGAAAGATCGCACCCGCCCGAAGTCACTCACATGCTGCTGGGCCTCGGGTACGGGAATCCGGACCCACCACCCCTGCACGTCCTCGATCCGCATGAAGGCCGCCTTGTCGTCTGGTAGGTTCAGACTGAACCTACCAGACTGGTAGGACCAGATTGCGTATCTTTTCGATAACAAAGGAA
>CAYRLV010000464.1:0-3118 GCA_964425155.1 uncultured Ornithinicoccus sp.
GGCGCACCATCCAAGGAGCCGAATCCGGCATCTTGACAACAGAGGGGTGCCGATAAGACACATCTCGGGCGCCATACGTCTGTTGCGGAGGACTCCCTTTCGCTTCCGCAGACAACTTTCCTCAGTCAGGCAGGGTCCTGCGTCACCGGCGCCGCGGCGTCCGCTTCATCGACTTGCTGATGAGCGGGGCTTGCGTCCTCAGTCCTGTTCGAGCTGGCCCTAGCGGGCTCACGGCCGCGGTGGCGTGACACCAGTCGGCGCTCTGCGTCGATCGGACACGAGTGCGTTCGTGCCAAACCGCCCATGAAGCGCAGCACTCAGCGAGAGCATTCCACCATGAAGATCATGCGACTCTCGGTCATCGTCCTCCTTGCCGGCGTCTTCGCCGCAGGCTGCGGGATGGGAGGTGCCTACCTCGGCGTGAAGCATGTGCCCGAGATCCGCGAGATGCTACGGGGCGCGGCCGGGCCCGCAGGACAGCCGGGACCACAAGGACCACAGGGCCCGCAAGGTCCGGAAGGCGTCGCTGGGCCGCAGGGCGAACCGGGCCTCACGGAGGATGGAGCAACCACCGACCCAATCACGACGTGGCCACAGACGCCCAACTACCGGGACATCGCCAGGCATCTCCAACTAAGCACGAATTGTCTTGGTTCAAGTCCGAGGCTGGTCAGCGGCGTCACGACCACGGTGGACGGCCGAACGATTCCCTCATACGTCGAGCTATGCATCAGCGATTGGTGAATCAGCGACAGGCATGTCGTGGGTAGCCGCAAGTGTGAGTACTAGGCAGGGCATTGGGTCAGCGTGGGCAGAGCAGCGCGCGGGCTACACTTGGAGCCCAAATGCGGCGGTATGACGCGTGCGCTCGCTGCTGGAGTGACGCAACGCCAAGCAGAATTTGCGAGTAGCGGCAATCGATGCAGAAGTCGCGAACCTGAGGTCCCGAGGGGTTGCGCATGAGAAAATTGATCCATGGCAACGAGCGCCGACAACCCCATCAAGACCGGTGAGGACGATCGTTTACATCGTCGAGGCGGCGCCATCAGTATCGCCACCGAGATCCGTCAGACCAATGCGACTGAGGGCTTCGTCCTCGGCATCGTCGGTCCGTGGGGATCCGGCAAGACGTCGGTAATCAACATGGTCCGCGAGTGCCTCGGCGAAGAGCCGGCTCTGATTACTATCGACTTCAACCCGTGGGCCTTCTCCGGCACGAATGAGTTGATCCACGCCTTCTTCCGCGAGTTATCGGCCCAGCTGAAGCTGAAAGGGCAGAAGCTCGGCGACATCGCTGAAACTATCGACTCCTACGGTGATCTACTGACCCCGATCGAGTTGCTGCCAGTCCTCGGTGACTGGTTCGCGCGCTTCCGCAATGCTTCCAAAGCAATGGCCGAGCTGCAGAAGAAGCGCAGCGGAAGCTTCGCCGAGCAACGTAACCGCGTCGCCGAGAAGTTGCGTGCCCTGGACTCTTCGATCGTGGTGATTATCGACGACATCGATCGCTTGGAGTCCGTCGAGATCCGGGACATCTTCAAACTCGTCCGACTCACGGCCAGTTTCCCGAACATCGTCTATGTGCTCGCGTTCGACCGGCAGCGGGTCGAGGAGGCACTCTCGCAGTCGGGCTTCGACGGTCGCGCCTACCTGGAGAAGATCATTCAGCTCGGCGTGGAGATTCCCGCTGTCCCAGAGGGTGTAATGCTGCGTCAGATCGGTACGTCACTTGAAGAAGCGCTGGCGGATCTCGAAGTACCCGAGCGCTTCAACCCCGACGTTTGGCCCGACATTCTCGCGGAAGTCGTCCGTCCCCTGATCAAGAACATGCGGGACGTCAAGCGGTACGCGCTCGCTGTCCGGGCGAAGACGCGGACTCTCGGCGGACAGGTTGAACTCGTGGACATCATGGGTCTGGAGGCTGTGCGCCTTTTCCTGCCAGCCGTGTTTGACGCCATCGTCGCGGGTCGGCGCGGCCTGACGTCTCCGGGTAGCGAGTGGAGCGACGGCAGGTACGAGGATCCCAGTCTCAAGCGAGATGTGGACCGAATCATGGATTCCGATACCAACGGTTCAGATGTCGTGACGGCCCTGATCGAGCGGATGTTCCCGGCGGCACTTCGACACATCCAGAACAGCAACTACGGGTCGAGTTGGCTGAAGACGTGGCTCAAGGCACGCCGAGTCGCGCACCCAGAAGTGCTCGCGGTGTATCTAGAGCATGTTGCGAACGACAGCATGATCGCGTTCGGCCGTGCCGAAGATGCCTTCGCCGTGCTCTCCGAAGAGGCCGCCCTCGATGCGCTGTTGAGGTCGTACGACCTCGGCACGCTTCAAGACGTCATTTCGTCACTTGAGGCATTTGAGGATGACTACCCACGGGAAGCGGTCATCCCTGCGTCACGGGTGCTCCTCAACCTTCTGCCGATGTTGCCTGAGCGACCGGCCGGGATGTTGAGTCTGGGCGACACGCGGCTTGTGGTTACGCGCGTCCTGCTGCGTCTCTTCCGTCGTATCGAGGAACCTGGCGAGGCGATGGTGGCTGTAGAGGCCATCATGTCGTCTGTACGGTCGCTGTCCGCGCAACTGGAACTTCTCATGATGGTTGGCTACTGGGAAGGCGCAGGTCACAAGCTAGTCTCCGAAGCGGACGCGAAGGCACTTGAGGATGCGTTTCGATCCCGATTGATCGGTGCGTCGCCGAGCCAGCTCGCCCGCGAACAAGACCTGTTGGGTCTGCTGTGCTCGCCCAAGCACAGTGGCGCTGAGGCCGTGACTGTTGATCCCGCTCAGCATGAACTCTGTGCGGCTGTCCTCCTCGCTGCGCAGACCGAAGTTCGCTCCCAGACGCCAGGAACACGGAACGTTCGACGCGCGGCACGGCTCCAGTGGGACGCCCTTGTCGCAGTCTTCGACGGCGAAGCAAAACTTAAGGCTGCGACCGACGGCGTGAGGGACGGCGCAGACGCTGAACTCGCGTCAGTTATCGATCTCGTCGACAAATACCTCAGCGGTTGGCGTCCTACCGAATGGGGTGCCGACTAGCAGCGCAGTCGATGAGGAGAGATCTCGGGGCGGCGCACAACCGTCAACCCAGCGGTCCATCTCAGCCATCGGC
>CAYRLV010000465.1:0-3115 GCA_964425155.1 uncultured Ornithinicoccus sp.
TCATCACCCACCAGGTGAGGGTGTTGCCGTCGCCGCCCCCGGTCGAGTCCCCGGAGGGTGTTCCGTCGTCGCCGCAGCCGGCGAGCAGCATCCCGGCTGTCGCGAGCGCCGCGATGCCGGCGGTGAACCTGAGCCTCATGACTGTCTTCTCCTTGATCGGTGTGGTGCCGTGCTGGTGGACGTGGTCGTGGATCGCGAGCCGCGGCGCGCGGATCGCAGGGACGCGGTGCGCCGGCCGTGCACGGCCTCGTGGGTCGCGTGCATCAGGTCGGCCGAGCGGTCGTAGGTGAGCTGCATGACGCGGATGAAGACCGCGTCCACGAGGTAGAGCTGGGAGATGCGCGAGCTCAGCGTCGTCGCGCGCACCTGCGAGTCCGGGCCGACGACCGACAGCAGCAGGTGCTCGCAGGCCTGCGCCAGGGGCGAGTCGGCGTCGGCGGTCACCGCCACCGTGGTGGCGCCCTGCCGGGCGGCGCTCGAGAGCGGTTCGACCACGTCGGCGGTCCGACCCGAGGAGGAGATGCCCATGGCGAGGTCCTCGGGGCCGGTCAGGACCGCGGTGGTGAGCGCCTCGTGTGCCTCGACGTGCGGCAGCGCGAAGATGCCGATGCGGGCGAGCTTGTTGGCCAGGTCGGCCGCCACGAGGCCGGAGAAGACGATGCCGAAGACGTGCACCCGCCGGGCGGCGACGATCCGGTGGGCGACCTCGTCGATCGCCTCCGGGTCCGCGGTCAGCGCGGTCGCGTGCAGGGTGTCCTGCTCGTCGCGGGCGAGCTTGGTCATCATCTCGCCGGGCGGGTCGGCGGCCGTGATGTCGCCGAGGACGCGCTCGCCGCCACGACGGGCCACCGCCGTCATCGCGGTGAGGGCCAGGCGCAGCTCGCGATAGCCCCGGAAGCCGAGCCGGCGGGCGGTGCGCACGACGGTGGCCGGAGAGCTCTGGGTCGCCTCCGCCAGCTCGCGCGCGTCGAGACCGCCGACGGCGCCCGGGGAGTCGGCGATGAACTGCAGGATGCGCCGCATCGGAGGCGAGACGGCGGGGCTGAGGGAGCGCACCTGGGCCTGCAGGGCGAGCAGGTCGTGCCGCACCGTCGGCTTGAAATAAACATTCTCGGTGACTCCCACGGCTGAAACATAGTTTCTTGGCGGGGGTGCGTCAACGCCGTATGCGGGTCGTGTCGTGATCGTGATCCGGCCCCTCCCGAGCCGGTCAGCGGGCGCGGGCGCCCCAGGCCTGGGTGCGGGCGGCGGACGCGATCAGCTCGGCGAGCTCCTCGTGCCCCTCGGCGACGAGGCCGACCGTGATCCGCACGTGCCCGCGGTCGTCGGGCAGCACCTTGAACGGTGCCCCGGGGCTGACGCCGACGCCCTGACTGGCCAGCCGCACCAACGCTGCCGGCTCGTCGTGCACCGGCACCCAGAGGTTGACGCCCTCGGTGCCGCCCACGGCGACGTCGTGCTGGGCGAGGGCGGCCACCATGAGCTCTCGGCGTCGGGCGTACTCGTCGCGCGCCGCGGCCACCTCGGCCATCGACTGCTCGTCGGTGAGCAGGCTCAACAGGATCCGCTGCAGGAGCCGGCTGCTCCACCCCTGGCCGTGCTGGCGTCGGGTGGTGACGGCCGCCATCACGGCGGGTGGCCCGGTCATCGCAGCGAGGCGCAGGTCGGGGCCGTGCGACTTGGAGAAGCTACGCACGTGCACCGTCTGCCCGGGCAGCAACCGGCCCAGGCTGAGCGGGTCGCTGGTCGAGGTCGCGCCTGCGGAGTCGTCCTCCAGCACGAGCACGTCGGTGCCGTCGAGCAGGGTCGCGAGCTGGTCGACCCGCTCAGGGGTCATGGTCACGCCGGTGGGGTTCTGGGCGCGGGGTTGGAGCAGGACCGCGCGCGGCGACGTGGCCAAGGCGTCCGCGAACGCCTGGGGCTGCAGCCCCGACTCGTCCATGGGGACGCCGACGACCTCGGCGCCGACGGACTCGAGCAGGTCGAGCAGCGGTGGGAAACAAGGGTGTTCGACGACGACGCGGTCACCGAGGCGAAGCCACGAACTGCTGACCAGGTCGAGCGCGTCCATGGCCCCGTCGACGATCGTCAGCGAGGTGGCCGGGTAGGGCCACGAGTCGAGCAGGACCCGGGCGAGCTCGGGCAGGACCGGCTCGTCGAGGTAGCTGCCCGGCGTGCCGGCCGTCCTGACCTCCGCCAGTGCCCGACCGAGGCCGGGGAGCAGTGCGGCGTCGGGGACCCCCGTGGACAGGTCGAGCGACAGCGGGGCCGGGTGTTCCAGCGCCCGCCGGTAGCGCGCGGTCCCGGGTCGTGCGCTGTCCGCCACCGTGGTGCCGCGCCGGCCCTCGGTGCGGATGGTGCCGGCCCGCGCGAGCAGCGCCCAGCCGGCGCTGACCGTCGTCGGGGACAGGGCGAGCTGGCGCGCGACCTCCCGGATCGGCGGCAGCTTCGCGCCGGGCGCCAGCTCGCCGTCGTGGATGGCACGGCTGACGGCGCTCGCCAGGTCGCGCGCCGTGGGGCGCTCGAGACGCTGCTCGATCGTCGACAGGACTTCCAGCACATCCATGGTTTGTAACATAGCAATGTCACTATTGTATGGCGACTATGTGTGGCCTACCGTGGAGGCATGACACAGGCACCCTCGCGGATCTCCCACTGGATCGACGGCCAGCCCACGCCGGGCAGCTCCGGCCGCACCTCTCCCGTCTACAACCCGGCCACCGGCGTGCAGACCGGCGAGGTCGAGCTGGCCAGTGCCCAGGAGGTGTCGGACGCCGTCGCCAAGGCCAAGGCGGCGGCCAAGGAGTGGCGGCACGCGTCGCTGTCCAAGCGAGCCGGTGTGCTCTTCGCCTTCCGCGAGCTGCTCCACAACGCGACCGACGAGCTGTCCGCCATCGTGACGTCGGAGCACGGCAAGATCCTCGCCGACGCCGCGGGCGAGGTGGCGCGCGGTCTGGAGAACGTCGAGTACGCCAGCGGCGTGCCCGAGCTGATCAAGGGCGGCTTCTCCGAGCAGGCCTCCACCGGTGTCGACGTCTACAGCATCCGCCAGCCGCTCGGTGTGGTCGCCGGCATCACGCCGTTCAACTTCCCGACCATGGTGCCGCTGTGGATG
>CAYRLV010000466.1:0-3114 GCA_964425155.1 uncultured Ornithinicoccus sp.
AGCATCCGTCGGTGCCGTCAGGGATCCGGGAACTCGGCACCGCCCAGCGCTGCGGCCTCGCGGTAGGGCGCCTCTTCCCGTCGGATCAGGTCGGGATTCACGCCGGCCTCGTGGACCAGACCCAGGGTCAGCTGTTGCAGGGCGAGGGCTCCGCCGAGCAGCGAGGTCCACGTCGCAGGGAGGTCGACGTCCGCCGGCGCGGGGAGGGCCACCAGGCCGGCGGATGCCGAGTCGGGGTCGAGGGTCCCGACCAAGGGCTGACTGACGATCGCCGCGGTCCGCAGGCCGATGTGCCGGGCCGCGCGCAGCAGGTCGGCGACCCGATCGCCCGACGGTCCGGCGTCCGCTCCTCCGGTGGCGACGGCGACCAGCGCGGAGTCCGCGTCGTGGCCGGCGAGGTGTCCGTGCAGGGTGTCCTCGACCTCCTGCGCGCTGCACGGCAGTCGCGCCCCCTCGGCGACCTTGAGCGCGAGCTCGCGCGCGGTCGGGTGGTCGACCAGGCTTCCCGCCGCGACCAGCCGACGGGCGCCGCCGAGGCCCGCGGCCACCCGGTCCGTCTGTGGGCGCAGGCCGACCAGCTGCTCCAGGTGAGCGGCGAGCGCGTCGCTCGGGAACGCCATACCCCGGTAGGTGCTGGCGACCGCCATCGCGGCGAGCATCGGCGAGAGGTAACCGACGGTGTGGCAGTAGGAGGCGTCCGCGAGCGGGGTGACGAGGACGAGGTCGGCGAACTCGCAGACCGCGGTCCCCGGAGCGGCAGTGATGACTGCGGTGCGCGCTCCGGCCGCCCGCGCGGCACGCAACGCCGCCACCGTCGATCGGGAGGTGCCGCCGTGCGAGCTGGCCAGGCACAGACCGCCGGCGCGTGGGGCCAGGGCCTGGTCCGACGACTGGCGGAACTCGGCGGGACCCGCGGCCACCGGCGAGCCGGCCACCACGTCGTTCAGGACCATCGCGGCCGCCCGGGCGCCGTGGCTGGAGGTGCCGACCCCGGTCACGACGAGCGGCTCGCCGGCCTCCACCACCTGCCTGATCGCGGTCGCCAGGCGCTCGGCCGAGTCACCCAGCGACGCCCCGAGCCGACCGGGGAGGGTCGGCTCGGCGGCGATCATCTCCTCCATGACCCACGGCGGGGCGTCCCGCAGCTCGGGAAGGACGGTCGGGTCGTACCACTCGGGTGTCTCGGGCATCGGGCGCCTCTCGTTCGCGCGGCGGGTGGGCCTTCAGTATCTTCCCGGCGCCGGGGCAACGGTCACGGGCATCCTGCGGTGTTCGGCGCCCGGCGCGGCTCAGAACCCCAGCTCGGTCAGGCCCGGGTGCCCTTCGGGCCGCGGCTCCCCGCTCGGCCACCGCAGCTTGCGCTCCGACTCCTCGATCGGGATGTCGTTGATGCTGGAGTGGCGGGTGTGCATGAGGCCCTCGTCGTCGAACTCCCAGTCCTCGTTGCCGAACGACCGCCACCACTGGCCGGAGGGGTCGTGCGACTCGTAGCAGTAGCGGACCGCGATGCGGTTGCCACCGGCCACCCAGAGCTCCTTGACCAGGTGGTAGTCGAGCTCCTTGGACCACTTGCTCTTGAGGAACTCGATGATTTCGGCGCGTCCCTTGACGAAGGTGTCGCGGTTGCGCCACGCGCTGTCCTCCGTGTAGGCGAGGGCCACGGTCTCGGGATCCTGTCTGTTCCAGGCGTCCTCGGCGCCCCTGACCTTCTGGATGGCCGACTCGCGGGTGAACGGGGGGACAGGGGGCTTGGCCGCCATGGTTGCTCCGATCTCAGTGTGGCCCGGCCTCCCACGGCGCCGGGACCGTGTAACCGTGACAACCCCGACGCGAGCGGGCGGCATTCCCTTTTTCACGGTCGCGAGGTGCTGCGGCATGCCGCGCTGCGACGTGGGTTGTCGAGTCGCGCTGGCGAAGGTGCGTGCTAGGGCCTGGATCGGGCCGATTCGGCGCTGTTTGCCAGCGTGGCTTGACGCTCAGCCGCAGACGGCGCGCCACAGGCGCAGCGCGTTGCCGCCGAGGACCTGGTCGGCCTCGGCCGCGGTGAGGCCGCGCCGCCGGAGGCCAGCAGCCACGTCGGCGAACTGGCCGTAGCGGGTCAGCACCGGGCGGTAGTTGCCGTCCAGGTCGGTGCCGATGCCGACGTGGTCGATCCCGACCAGGTCCACGAGCCGGGCGATCTCGTCCAGGTAGTCGTCGAAGGTGTCCGAGGAGAACCCCGACGGCCAGGCGCCGATGACTCCGCCTGCCTCGGCCACCGCCTGCGCGTGCTCGGGTGTGAGCAGCCTGGGGTGCTCGCGCCTGCCGCCGCCGAGGTGGCTGTGCGACAGCATGACCGGAGCGCTCGACTCCTCGAGCGCGGCCACCGTCGTCTCGAAGCTGGCGTGGGCGACGTCGATGAGCAACTGTTGCCGGTTGATCTCCCGCACCAGCTCGCGGCCGGCCGCGCTGAGCCCGTGGTGTTGCGGGGGAGAGGTCTGCAGGTCACCGAAGGCGTTCTGCCGGTAGTGGACCAGTTGGATCGAGCGCGCTCCGGCGGCGCGAGCGCGCTCGACCTGGCCCAGGTCCTCCTCGGCGAAGTCGGCTCCCTCGCAGGTCAGGAGCACGCACGGTCGACCGGCGGCGTGGGCCCGTTCGATGTCGGCCGCGGTATCCGCGATCGGCAGGGCGAGTCGGTCGGCCAGCGCCCTCACCGAGGCGAGCTGTCGGTCGTGGTCGGTGACTGCTTCGCCGGCCGCGAACTCTCGGGTCGCGCCCAGGCGACCCGGAGCAAGCCAGCCCAGCACGGCGTTGTCCGCGATCGTGGCGAAGGGGACTGCCGCCATACCGCCCGAGGTCGCGTCGGCCACGGCGCTGTCGACGTCGGATACCTCGGGGAACGCCGCGGCGCGGGCATCCGGGGCCAAGCCGTCGTTGAAGAAGCGGCCCGGGTGGGCGTGCAGGTCGATCCAGGGGCCGTGGGGGCGGGTGCTCTCGTCGGTAGCCACCGGCTCACCCTCCCGGATCATCCCTGACCGGGACAAGGTCACGCTGCGCCAACCAACAGCCGGATGGCCTTAGCCGAAGTGATGGCCGGAGCTGTTGGCAGGCCCGGTGGTGGAGATCGGCGTCCGA
>CAYRLV010000467.1:0-3114 GCA_964425155.1 uncultured Ornithinicoccus sp.
CGATCTGGGAGGCGGACCCCGAGCGGTGGTGGCAGGTGCTGGACGTCAACGTCCGCGGGCCCTTCCTGGTCAGCCGCGCCGTCGCCCGTCACATGGTTGCCGCCGGGGGTGGTCGGATCATCAACCTCAACAGCGGTAGCGGCGCTCGTGACACCCCGGACCTCACGGCCTACAACGCCAGCAAGGCCGCTCTGTCACGCATCACCGGCGGCCTGCACCTCGCGGGCGAGCAGCACGGCATACGAGCGTTCGACCTGGCACCCGGCGTCGTCGAGACCGACATGACCCAGTCGATGAAGATGCACCAGGGGCGCACCGAGTGGACCGATCCGCGGGACGTCACCGACCTGGTGCTCGCGATGGCGTCCGGCGAGCTCGACGCGTGGTCGGGCCGGTTCGTGCGCGCCGGTGTCGACACCCCGACGTCCTTGTGCGAGCGGGCTGGCCGGGCACTCGGTGACGACGATCGGCGGCTGCGGCTCCACCCGTGGGGAGCGGACGACCCGTTGGCGTGACCCACGGGCGGAGGGCAGCGCGTGCCTCAGACCCTCTGCTGCGGGTCCCCGCGTGTGCCGACAGCGGCAGACTCGTCGTCCCCGTTGCCGAACGTCGGCGGCGGCACGTTGAAGGGCGCGTAGGCCGACACCACTGGCGCGTGCCCGCGCACCGGGCCGATCTTGCGCTGGCGCAACGGATCTCGACGCAAGTCGGCATAGAGCGACACACACAGCCCGATCAACACGAGCAGGAACGGCGTCGCCGACAGGATCGCGAACGTCTTCAGCGCGCCGAGGCCGCCCACGAACAACAGCACGCCCGCGACGACGCCGGTGAGGACCGCCCACAGCACGACCAGCGGCTCCCACGGCTCGGGCCGACCCCGAGAGGACAAGGTGCTCAGCACGAGCGCGCCGGCGTCGGCGCCACTGACGAAGAAGATCGCGGTCAGGAAGATGACCGCGCCGGCGGTGACCGACACGATGGGGTACTGCTGGAGCATCGCGAAGAAGCCGGCGGCCTCGTTGTCCTGGCCGGCGATGTTGACGCCGCCGAGCTGGAGGTCGATGCCGGCACCGCCGAAGACGACGAACCAGACCATGCTGATCGCCGTGGGGACGAGCAGGACGCCGAGGACGAACTCCCGGATGGTCCGGCCGCGGGAGATCCGCGCGATGAACGTGCCGACGAACGGCGTCCAGGAGATCCACCACGCCCAGTAGAAGATCGTCCAGTCGGCCAGCCAGCTGGTCGTCTCGGCCCCGCCGAACGCAGCCGAGTGGAAGCTCATCGGGACCAGGTTGGAGAAGTAGTCGCCGATCGACTCGGGCAGCAGGTCGAGCATGAAGACGGTCGGGCCGAGCACGAACACGAACACGACGAGTGCGAACGCCACCACCATGTTGGTGTTGGACAGCCACTTGATCCCCTTGGAGACGCCGCTGGCGGCCGACATGACGATGCCGACGGTGAGCACGCAGATGACGATGATGGCCAGACTGTGGCTGCCTTCCTCCGGGAACTTCCCGGTGCGCAGGAGTGCGACTCCGGCAGCGATCTGCAGGGCGCCGAGTCCGAGGGAGACCGCGGAGCCGAACTTGGTGCAGATGATCGCGAGGATGTCGATCGGCTTGCCCCAGCCTTGCTCCTCGATCCGCTTCTTGCCGAACAGCGCCTGGAACGGCGAGCTCATCAGGTTGCCGCGGCCCATCCGGTAGGTCGAGTAGGCGAGTGCCAGACCCACGACGGAGTACATCGCCCAGGGGTGCAGGCCCCAGTGGAAGAAGGTGTAGGCCATCGCGTGCTGGGCCGCCTCCGGGCTCCCGGGCGTGGCGTCACTGAAGGGCGGGGGCTTCGCCAGGTGGGTGACCGGCTCGTACACGCCGTAGAACATCAGCCCGATGCCCATGCCGGCGCTGAACATCATCGCGACCCAGGAGGTCGTGGAGAACTCCGGGGGTTCTCCGTTGCGGGACAAGGGAATACGACCGTAGCGTCCGAACGCCAGGACGAGGGAGAAGACGACGAACGCGCTGGCCGCCAGGATGTAGAGCCACCCCAGGTCGGTCGTGACCCAGTCGAGCGCGGCCTGCGACCACACACCGACCTTCTTGGTGATCGTGACTCCGGCGATGCAGACGGCCACGATGATGCCGAAGGCCCATCCGAAGACCGTCTTGTCCATGGTGGCCCAGCCGCCGGCCAGATCGCCTGGTGGAGGTGTGGGACCGAACTGGGCGAGTCCGCTGTCGTTCGAGGGTGTTCCGCCGTTGCCGGATGTGGCAGACGTGTCGCTGCTCATGCGTTCCCTTCCGTCGGGGCGGTCGGTCCGCGGATGAGCCGTCCGGCTCGTGCCGCGAACTGGGACAGTCCGTCGCGGACGAACCGGGCCCCGGTGGTCTCGCACGAGGCCACCGGAGGGGTTGCGCCCAGTCCTTTACAGTAACGAACATGACTGATGGCGAAAAGCGCACCGACCCGGTCGAGCAGCACTACACCCGTCGAGGTGACGCGGGCACCACGTCGCTGGGGGAGCTGGGCTCGGTCGGCAAGGACGACATCCGCCTGAGCACCTGCGCCGAGTGCGGCGAGGTGAACGCCGCGATCGGGCTGGCGTTGGCCATGTCCGACCTGCCGGTCCAGGCGGTGACGACGCTCTCCAGCCTGCAACACGATCTCTTCGACCTGGTCGCCGGCATCACCCACCCGAGCACGCAGGCGACCGAGGCTCCGCTCCGCACGCCTGCCGAGGCGCACGTCACCGAGGCGCACATCGAGCGGATCGAACAGCTCTGCGACCACTACGGCGCCGAGTTGCGGCTGCCGGAGGGCGACGTCCTCCCCGGTGGGACGGTGACCGCCGCCCTGCTGTTCCAGGCGTGGTCGGCGGCGATGCGCGCCGAGCGGACCGCCTGGCACGCCCATCGCACGGATCCTGAGGCGGTCGACGAGCTGGCGTGCCGCTACCTCAACCGGATGGCGACCCTGCTGTACGTCCTCGCTCGCGCGGCCAACGACGAGCACGGCGACATCATCTGGTACCCGATGGCGTCCGTGACCGTCGGTGCCAACACGGGGGTCGCCCCCCAGCCCTGAGCTGTGCCTGCCGCGGAGGAG
>CAYRLV010000468.1:0-3108 GCA_964425155.1 uncultured Ornithinicoccus sp.
GCCGGTGGCCGGACCGGCCGGCGCGGGGAGCGGACGGGCCGGCCACGCGACCGCAGCGCTCGCGCAGGTGGCCAGGACGCGGGGAGCGCCAGCACGAACGCTCCGGGCCCGGGCAAGCGGGGTGGGCCTCGACTCACCCCACGGAGCCCTCGGCTGCCGGAACCGGCCATCCCCGAAGGGGTCACCGGGTACGAGCTGGACCGCGAGGTGCGCAGCCAACTGCGCACGCTGTCGAAGGACAACGCGCAGGGGGTTGCTCAGCACCTGGTCGCTGCCGCCATGTTCCTCGAGACGAACCCGCAGGCGGCGGAGGCGCACGCCGAGACGGCGGTGCGGCGGGCCGGACGTGTCCCGGCGGCGCGGGAGGCCCTGGGGCTGGTGGCCTATCACCAGGGTGACTGGGCCCGGGCGTTGCGGGAGTTCCGGACCGCCCGCAGGCTCTCCGGGTCCGCGCACCTGTTGCCCTACCTGGTGGACTGCGAACGCGGTCTGGGCCGCCCCGAGCGGGCCCTGGACCTGGCGTCCTCGGACGAGGCGGCGCGGCTGGCGACCGGGGACCGGGTCGAGCTGGCCATCGTCGTCTCGGGCGTCCGGCTGGATCTGGGGCAGACCCGTGCCGCCGTCGTGGGACTGCGCATCCCCGAGCTCGAGGCCGGCTCCGGGCAGCCTTGGTGGGCTCGGCTGGCCTACGCCTACGCGGAGGCGCTGCTTGCCGACGGGGACGAGACCCGGGCGCGGGACTGGTTCGGACGAGCGGCGGCCGCGGATCCGGAGGCACTCACGGATGCCGAGGAACGGGTCGCGGAGCTGGACGGGGTGGTGCTCACCGACCTGCTCGACGGCCAGCCCGAAGGACAGCCGGGTGACCAGGACGGCAGGCAGGGCCACGACACCCCGGGTCCGACGGGGTCTCCACAGCTCCCGGCCGAGTGATCGCGTCGTCCACAGGAGCCGTCCCGACGCGTGCGTGGGGGCGGGGACGCCGTGATGCTGGCTGCACAGCCACCGTGCGGAAGGGGTAGGGCGTGACCGGCATCGAGGACGACAGCGTCAATGAGGTGCGGCTCGTGGGCCGCGTGAGCGGGGCGGGCCTGGAGCGAACGCTGCCGAGCGGGGACGTGGTGGTGCAGGTGCGACTCGTGGTGCCGAGAACGAGTCGTATGACGTCGTCGCGGCAACGCGCGCCCCGCGCCACCGTGGACACCATCGACCTCGCCTGCTGGCGGGCCGGCGTGCGACGCAAGGCGCTGCGGCTGTCCGAGGGTGCTCAGGTCGAGGTGCGCGGCGCGCTACGGCGTCGGTTCTGGCGCACGCCCGCGGGTCCGGCGAGTCGCTACGAGGTGGAGGTCGACGAGCTGATCACGGGGAAGCGCGCGCCCGGGTCGGCCGGGACCGCGACGCCCCGCCGACGCTCGAGGACAATGAGCGGGTGAGTGCAGCCCTGCTGGCGTCGTTCGACGCCCTCGTGTGTGACCTGGACGGCGTCGTCTACCGAGGCGCGACGGCCGTTCCGGGGGCGGTCGACGCGCTCCGGCGGGTGACTCGTGAGGGCCGGCCCATCGCCTACGCGACCAACAATGCCTCTCGACCACCGGCGGTCGTGGCGCAACGGTTGCGTGACCTGGGGCTGTCGGTGGACGTGGACCAGGTCGTCACCAGCGCCCAGGCCGGAGCCCGCGCGTTGGGCGCACGGATGCCCTCGGGCACGCCGGTCCTCGCGGTCGGCGGGCCGGGGGTCGCCGAGGCGCTGCGCGATGTGGGCCTCGCACCGGTGACCTCGGCGACGGAGGGCGTTGCGGCGGTGCTGCAGGGGTTCGGGGCCGAGGTGGGCTGGTCCGAGCTGGCCGAGGCGGCGTACGCGGTGGCGTCCGGTGCCGTCTGGGTCGCGACCAACACCGACCGGACCCTGCCCACCGAGCGGGGCCAGGCGCCGGGCAACGGCACACTCGTGCAGGCCGTGGCGGCGGCCACCGGCCACGAGCCCGAGGTCGTGGGGAAACCGCACGCGCCGCTCTACGAGCTCGCCCTGTCGGTCCTGGGCACCGGCCCGGAGCGGACTTTGGCCGTCGGTGACCGGCTCGACACGGACATCGCCGGTGCGCACGCCGCGGGGCTGGCCGCCGTGCACGTCCTCACCGGCGTCGACGGCCTCCCCGAGCTCGTGGAGGTCGCCGCCGAGCGCCGACCGAGGTATGTCGTTGCCGGCCTGGAGTCGCTCCACCGGCCGTATGCGGAGCCGCAAGCCGAGTCGCGGTCCGGGGACGCGGTCGACTGGCGGTGCGGGGGTGCCGTCCTGCGCATCGTGGCCGACCCGCACCCGAGGCTGGTCGTGGGGGAGAACAAAGACCCCGAGGAGCTCCTGCGGGCCACCTTGGCCGCGGTCTGGCACGAGCTCGATGCCGGACGCCTGCACCGGGACCAGGCTCGCCCCCTGCTCGCGGACGTCGACGTGCACTCGGGGATCACCCGTGTGGGCGCCGGGGGACGATAGCGTGGCACCTGTCCGGCCGACGACGGCCGCGCAGACCACAGGCGGAGGAATGTGATGGCTTTCGAATCGGTACGGGGGTACGTGCAGCTCGCGACGGGCCTGGGTGACCTGACGCGCGCACGCGCGACCGAGGCGGCGCAGGGCCTGCTCGCGCTGCCCGGCCAGGCGCAGGGAGCGGGCGCGAGGGGCGTCGCGGGGCAGGTCAGCGCACTCGCCGACGAGTTGCTCGCGGCAGCGACCACCAATCGCGAGAACCTGCTGGCCCTGGTCCGCTCCGAGATCGATGCGGCGGTGCTGCGTCTCGGGCTGGCGCGGGCGAGCGAGTTGGCGGCCGCGCAGGAGCGGATCTCGGTGCTGCGCTCGCAGGTCGCTGAGCTGCGGGCTGCGGCGGCCTTCGCCGCGGCGGAGCAGGTGAGGGGGGCCGGATCCGGCGCCGACGTGCCCGCCGAGGACGCCGCCGCCTCGACCACGACGCGAGCCCCGAGGAAGGCCGCGGCGAAGACGTCGACCACCAAGAAGGCCGCCGCGAAGAAGAGCGCCGCGAAGAAGAGCGCGGCCACGAGTGCCGCCAAGAAGGCGGCGGCCACGTCGACGGCACGAAAGTCGGCGAAGACCAC
>CAYRLV010000469.1:0-3104 GCA_964425155.1 uncultured Ornithinicoccus sp.
TCCTGCCCGTCGGTCGGGGTCTCGTCGTCGGCGACCTCCTCGACGGACGCCTCCGGCGCGCCGTCTTCGGCCTCCTCGTCGAACAACCCGGGCGTCTCGAACGCCGCGACCGGGCTGCTCCCCGCGTCCTCGGTGGTGTCCTCCGCGTCGGCCGTGTCGGCCGCGTCGACGGCGTCGACCGTGTCGTCGCGGGCCGCGGGCCCGTGCGCGGCGCTCGGCTCGTCCTCGCCCGGGTGGCCGTGCGCCGCAGGTGGCGGCGCCATGGTCTCCGGGTCGTAGCGGACGTCCTCGAGTGGCAGCGCGTCGTCGGGGACGTCCTCGGCGCCCGGCACGTTCGCCGGCGAGGTGGCCGGCGGCGGTGCCTCCGAGGACCGCTTGCGACCCCGGCGCCCGGAGCGGCGACCCCGCGCGCCGCTGCGTTGCCGCATCGCGCTCATCAGGTCGAGCGGCGCGTGGTGCGCGTGCTTCTCGTCCGCGTCAGTGGCGGCGTCGGTCGACGCGGCCGGGGTGTCCTCCCCGTCATCGTCGGCGTGCTCCGAGGCGGCAGAGTGCAACCCGCCCTCGGCCTCGACGTCGTAGACCCGCGTCCGCCGCCGCGGCGACGTGGTGGGGATCGGGCCCTGGGGCGCCTGTTCGTCGCCGCTCAGCCAACGAGCCTCGTCGTCCACGGCGGTCAGCGCACGGTCGACCGGGTCGAACTGCCAGGAGGCCCGCCGCTCACGACCGCCGGCCGCGAAGACCGCGACGACGGTCCAGGGGCCCGAATCGCGCCGCCAGGCGTCCCACTCGACGGCCTCCGCGTCCACGCCCCGGTCGGCGAGCCGGGCGGACACCCGTCCCTCCACGGTCTGCACCGTCGCGCCGCCTCCCGCGGTGCGACCACGCACCTGCACGGCGCGGGCCAGCCCGGCGATGTGCTCGCGCTCGGCGAGGATCGGGCCCTCGAACCGGTGCACCTTCTCCACGCTCCAGCCGGCCCGCTCGGCAGCCTCCTCGGCGCTGGCCCCGGCCCGGATGAGCGCCTGCACGTCGCGGGGCCGCAGGCCCGGCTCGGCGCCCGCCGCGTCGGCCTCCTGCGCCGTCGACCGCTTCGGCCTGGGCCGCACCCCGGCGCGCAGGGGCTCGTCGATCGGCAGCCGGAAGCGCTCACCGGCGTCGTCAGCCAGCAGCAGGTGCCCACCGTCCTCGTGCACACCGATCAGTCGCAGGTCCTGCATCCACGTCTCCCTGTGATCGCCCCGTCCTGGGTCGACTCTGCCACCTTCCGCCGCCGCAGCACAGCCGGACGCGCCGCACGGGTAGTTTTGGGTGGTCATGCTCATCCACGACGCCACCCTGCAACTCGTCCTCGACCTGGTCGGGGTCTTCGTGTTCGCGGTCTCCGGCGGCCTCGTGGCGGTCCGCAAGCGGCTCGACCTGGTCGGCGTCCTCGTGCTCGCGTGGCTCGCCGGGCTCGGGGGCGGGATGATCCGCGACGTGCTCATCGGTGTCGTGCCACCGGTGGGGGTGTCCGACTGGCGGCAGATGGCCGCCGCCGCGCTGGCCGGCGCCCTCACCTTCGTCCTGCACCCGAGGTTCGAGCGGATCTCCCGGCTGGTCCGGGTCCTCGACGCGGCCGGCCTGGCCTTCTTCGCGGTCAGTGGTTCGCTGAAGGCGCTCGGGGTGGGCGTGACGCCCATCACCGCCGTCGTGGTCGGCGTGATCACCGCGGTCGGCGGCGGTGCCCTCCGCGACGTCCTGGCCGGCCAGGTGCCGGAGGTCCTGCGCCGCGAACTGTATGCGGTGCCTGCCCTTCTCGGGTCCACTCTCGTGGTGGTGGCGGCGCAGCTGGAGCACCTGAACCTCGCGGTCGTCTGGGTCGCGGTGCTCCTCGTTTTCGGCGTGCGGATCAGCGCTGTCATGCTGAACCTCAACGCTCCCACCCCTTTTCGCACCGGAGACTCCTCGTGACCACACCAGCCATGCCGTCCGCCAGCGGTCCGGACGCGGATCCCCTCGAGCCCTACGACGCGGTCCTGCTGCTGTCCTTCGGGGGTCCCGAGGCCCCGGACGAGGTGATGCCGTTCCTGCGTCGGGTCACGGCGGGACGCGGTGTGCCGGAGGAGCGCCTCGAGCGGGTGGCCGAGCACTATCTCCACTTCGGCGGGCGCAGCCCGATCAACGACCAGAACCGCGCCCTGCTCGCAGCACTGCGCGGGGAACTCGGTCGGCGCGACATCGACACCCCGGTGGTGTGGGGCAACCGCAACTCCGAGCCGTTCCTCGCCGACACGCTGCGCGAGGCCCACGAGCGGGGGGTCCGGCGGGTGGTGACGGTCGTGACCAGCGCCTACTCGTCATACTCCTCGTGCCGGCAGTATCGCGAGGACCTGGCCGCGGCGGCCGCCGAGCTCGAGGACGAGGGCCGGCACCTGCGGATCGACAAGATCCGGCCCTACGTGAACCACCCCGGTTTCGCACGGACCAACGTGCGCCTGGTGACCGAGGCGGCGCGCGAGGTGCTGGCCCGGCCCGGGGTGGACGCGGCTCGCACCCGCCTGGTCTTCGTGACCCACTCGATCCCGGTCGGGATGGACGACACGTCCGGGCCGGGCGATGGTGAGGGGCATGCCTACCAGCGGCAGCACCACACCCTCTCGGCCGCCATCGCCGACGAGCTCAAGGCCACGCTGGACGCCCCGGTGGACTGGTCGCTGGTCTACTGCTCGCGTTCCGGGCCGCCGTCCCGGCCGTGGCTCGAGCCGGACGTGTGCGACCACCTGCGCGAGCTGGCGCGCGAGCACGGCGTGACCGACGTGGTCCTCGCGCCGATCGGCTTCGTGTCCGACCACATGGAGGTGCGCTACGACCTCGACACCGAGGCGGCGGAGGTTGCGGCCGAGGTGGGGATCGCGCTGACCCGGGTGCCGACGGTCGGCACCGACCCGGAGTTCGTCAGTGGGCTGGTCGACCTGCTGGAGGAGCGGGCCGGGCAGGCTCGGGGTGAGCGGGTCGACTGTCCGGCCTGGCCGGACCGGCAGGCGCTGCCCGCCATCTGCCCCGGCGGCTGCTGCCCCAACCTGCAGGACGCCCGCCCTGCCCTGTGCGGCGACGACGAGTGGTGA
>CAYRLV010000470.1:0-3098 GCA_964425155.1 uncultured Ornithinicoccus sp.
CTCGGCATCTTCGTCGGCTTCGGCCTGATGGCCTTCCTCATGCTGGAGACGGCACGCCGGTTCCAGGCGTTCGACTACCGGACCCTGCTGAAGAAGTTGATCGGCCCGCTCTACTGGCTGTTCGACATCGTCTACATCCTGCTCGCGATCCTCATCATCGCGATCATGGCGTCGGCCACCGGCGAGATCCTGCACGAGACCCTGGGGCTGAACTACTGGGTCGGCGTGCTGCTGATCACCGTCATCGTCGGGCTGCTGAACTTCTTCGGGGAGAGCGTGATCGAGCGGTTCAAGACGGTCGGGACGGCGCTGCTCTACTTGGGCTACATCCTGTTCGCGAGTTTGGTGATCAGCAAGAACTGGGACGCCATCAGCGAGACGCTGAGCTCCGGCAACCACTCGCTGCACCCCAACGTGACCATCTGGGCGGTCCTGTGGTCCGGCGTCCTCTACGTCGGCTACAACCTCGCGGTCTATCCGGCGGCGCTGTTCACCGTGCACCGGCAGACCCGGATGCGGGACACCGCCGTGGCGGGCCTGGTGTCCGGTCTGCTGATGACCATCCCGTGGTTCCTCACCTACATCGCGCTGATGGGCTTCTACCCCCGTGACGACATCTTCGGGGCCACCGTGCCGTGGCTGGAGATGCTCGGCACCGAGGGCGCCTGGGTCGTGGTGATCTTCGGCATCGTGGTGGGCTGGACCCTGGTCGAGACCGCCACCGGCATGATCTACGCCCTGGTGGCCCGCGTCGACCAGAACCTCGTCGACGTGCAGCGGCCGAAGATGAGCCGGCCCTGGGCCGGTGTCGTGGCCGTCGTGACCCTCGGCCTGTCGGTGCTGCTCGCCCAGGTCGGCATCATCGACCTGGTGGCCAAGGGCTACACCGCCATGGGCTACGCGATGATCGCCGTGTTCGCCGTGCCGCTGCTGGTCCGCGGCACCTACCTGATGGCGACCCGGCAGGGCCGCGCGTTCACCGAGCCGACCGAGCCCGGCACCTACGAGAAGCGGGCCGAGGAGGGCGAGCTCGACCCGGTCTGATCCGGCCTCGCAACGACCGGCTTCGGCGCGGGCCGGGCGCCGGCCGGGTGCCGGCCGGAACAACCGGAGCCGGTCGCCGGTTGTCCCCTGCGGAGATTCACGATCAGCAAGGAGACGAGATGCCGCTGCAGGGTGTGTACGCCGAGGAGAAGACCGGCTGGGTGAAGGAGCAGCTCGAGAAGATCGACGAGACCGGCACCACCGAGTCCGTGGGCGTGAACGGGATGCAGGTCGTGGTCTTCACGATGCGTGGGGCCAAGTCCGGCAAGCTGCGCCGGGTGCCCCTGATGCGGGTCGAGCACGACGGCGTGTATGCCGCGGTCGCCTCCAAGGGAGGCGCACCGAAGCACCCGGTCTGGTACCACAACATCACCGCCAACCCGCACGTCGAGGTGCAGGACGGCACCGAGAAGCACGACGGCGTCGCCCGCGAGATCAGCGGGGCCGAGCGGGACGAGTGGTGGGAGCGCGCGGTGGCGGCCTTCCCGCCATACAAGGAGTATCAGGACAAGACCGACCGGCAGATCCCGGTGCTGCTCATCGAGCCCGTCACGTCCTGACCGAGGGCCGCTCGACGCGTCTCGCCCCGGGACGGTAGTCGGGCGCGGCGGCGGAGTCACGTCATACGGCGCAGCTCCCTGACGCCTTCGGAGGGCCGCGGTGCGCGCGGCGTCACGGACGGGCGAGACTGGCACGGTGCACCGCTCCACCCGGCCCACCGCCTCCACCGTGCGCGGGCCACACAGCCTCGGTTCCGCCGTCGCGGTCATCGTCGTCTTCGCCGGGTCGGGTTTCCTGATCGCGCAGGCGATCTCCCGGATGCCCTCGATCCGGGACCAGGCGGGCGCCACCAAGGCCGAGCTCGGCTTCGCCCTGCTCGGCATCGGGCTCGGCTCGGTGGCCGCGATGCCGTGGACCGGCCGGCTGGTGGACCGGTGGGGCAGCCGCCGGGTCGCCGGGAGCGCCGCCGTGCTCGCCGCGCTGGCGTGGGCGGTCGTGCCGTGGACCGGGTCGCCGGTGGCCCTCGGTCTGGTGATGCTGTGCATCGGCGCGCCGATCGGCACGTGGGACGTGGCCATGAACGTGCAGGGCCACCACGTCGAGCAGCGTCGTGGCCGCTCGTTGATGCCCCGCTTCCACGGGGCGTACTCCGGCGGCATGGTGGTCGGCGCGCTCGTCGGCGCCGGTGCCGCCCGTGCGGGCATCGGCCTTCGGCCGCAGCTGGCCGTGATGAGTGCGCTGGTGATCGTGGCGATGCTCGTCGCCATGCGCTGGTTCGTGGCGGACGACCGACAGGCGGCCGCCCTGGCCGACGAGGCGCAGGCCGAGCGGGAGCGGGCGGCGGCGGTCGCGACGCGCGAGACCCCGGTGGAGGAGGCGTCGGACGAGGCTCCGGGGGCCACCCGACGCGGCATCACCGCGCTGGAGCTGCTCATCGGGCTGATCTGCCTGTCCACGGCCATCGGCGAGGGCGCCGCGGGTGACTGGCTGGCGTTGCTGCTCGTCGACGTCCGGTCGGCGCCGGAGTCGATCGGTGCCATCGCGTTCGCCGCGTTCAACGTCACGATGATGCTCGGTCGGTTCGCCGGCGGCCCCGCCATCGACCGGCTCGGCCGCGCCCGGGTGTTGCGGCTCAGCGGGCTCTGCGCCGCCCTCGGCGTGGTGCTCGCCTGCCTGGTGCCCTCGTGGTACGCCGGGGTCGCCGGCGGCCTGCTCTGGGGGCTCGGCCTGGCCACCGTCTTCCCGGCGACCATGTCGGCCGCGGGAGAGGTGCCCGGTCGGGGGCCGCGGGCCATCGGCGTGGTCGCCACGATCGGTTACGGCGGGTTCCTGCTCGGCGCGCCCTGCATCGGGCTGCTGACGGCGCACGTCGGCCTCGAGCACGCGTTGCTGCTGATCGCCGGCTTCGGCCTGCTCATCACCCTGCTCGCCGGGGTGGTCCGGCCGCGCGGTGGCCACGGCGCGGCCGGCCACGATCACCCGCCGCTGATCGAGCCCGACACCACGCTCCTGCGCTGAGCCCGCCCGTGCACGCGCCCGGGGCCCGTGCTCGC
>CAYRLV010000471.1:0-3096 GCA_964425155.1 uncultured Ornithinicoccus sp.
CGAAGCAGGAGGCCGAGCAGCCCCAGCAGGAGGCGCCGAAGCAGGAGGAGAAGCCGGCCGAGAAGCAGGAGGCCCCGCAGCCTGCTCCCGCCCAGCCGTCGCAGCAGGCACCCGCGCCCCAGCCGTCGGCGCCGAAGGGCTCCGGCACGTCGGCCGATGCCGGCGTCTACGTGACGCCGCTGGTGCGCAAGCTCGCCGCCGACCACGGCGTGGACCTGTCGTCGCTGCAGGGCACGGGTGTCGGCGGACGGATCCGCAAGCAGGACGTGCTCGACGCCGCCAAGGCCGCCGAGCAGCCCGAACCGGCCGCCGAGGCTCCTGCCGCCGCCCCCTCGGGTGGCACGTCGGGGTCGGTGGCCAGCAGCCTGGCCGCGTCGGTCTCGCCGAAGCGCGGCACGACGGAGAAGATGTCGCGGATGCGGCAGGTCATCGCCAAGCGGATGGTCGAGTCGCTGGAGACCTCCGCGCAGCTGACGACGGTGGTCGAGGTGGACGTCACCAAGATCGCTCGGCTGCGGGAGCGGACCAAGGCAGCCTTCCAGCAGCGCGAGGGCGTCAAGCTCAGCTTCCTGCCCTTCTTCGCCCTGGCCACGGTCGAGGCGCTGAAGGTGCACCCCACGCTGAACGCCAGCGTCGAAGGCGACTCGATCGTCTACCACCCGAGCGAGAACCTCGGCATGGCCGTGGACACCGAGAAGGGCCTCTACGTCACGGTCATCAAGGACGCCGGTGACCTCAACATCGCCGGTCTGGCCCGCAAGATCGCCGACCTGGCCGAGCGCACCCGCACCAACAAGATCACCCCCGACGAGCTCGGCGGTGGCACGTTCACGCTGACCAACACCGGCAGCCGCGGCGCGCTGTTCGACACGCCGATCATCAACCAGCCGCAGGTCGGGATCCTCGGCACCGGCGCCGTGGTCAAGCGGCCGGTGGTGGTCACCGACGCCGACGGCGGGGAGACCATCGCGATCCGCTCGATGTGCTACCTGGCACTCACCTACGACCACCGGATCGTCGACGGCGCCGACGCGGCTCGCTTCCTGACGACCGTCAAGGAACGCCTCGAGGAGGGCGCGTTCGAGGTCTGACCCCGAAGGCCGGCCGAGCCGGTCACCTCACGTCGACGGCGCGGATCCCGAGGGGGTCCGCGCCGTCGCGCGTGCCCGGGCGGAGCGGCCCGATCAGCCCCAGTCCGCGATGCGCCACCCCTCGTCGGTCCAGCGGAGCCGGATCTCCACCCGTCGCGCCCGATCGCGCGGCACCTCGGTCGGGGGCTGCCCCGCACGCTCCACCCGGTATGCGGAGCGGGTCACCGCTGCGCTGATCCGCACCCCGGACCCACCGACCGGGCGGACCCGGGTCCGTCGCACCTCGAAACTCAGGCCGTCGTACTGCGCTCCGGCCCGCTGCACCCGGGTGAGGTCGTCGCGGTCCCGGGAGAGCGCCGGGGACCCGGGCGCCAGCGCCCGGGTCAGGCCCTCGGGGCTCCCCTGCCGCCAGGCGGCTGCCCGCCACCGTGCCAGCGTGGCCAACAGCCGCGTGGGATGCCGCCGGGCCGCGGACCGTCGACGGACCAGGGCTTCGGGTGACTTGGTCACGTCGGCGCCGGCAGCGGCGCTCCCCTGCCGCGCGGTCCCCTGCTTGGCGCCATCGTCGGAGGAGGACGCGTCCCGAGCGCCCTGACCCCGGAGGGATCGCTGGTGCGACGGCCGACTCCTCCCCGGCCCGGGTGTCGGCCCGGAGCCTCGATGCACCGCCGCATCGACGGGGTGGCCGGCCCCCGCAGGGCGGTCGCCGCTCGTCATCGCCATCCCGGCGCTGGCCCGGGGCTCGGCGGTGCGGTCCAGGGGTGTCCCGAACGCTCCGCCCCGCCCCAGGGCCACCGCGCCGCCGACTACGCCGCCCAGGACGACACCGGCCACCGCGGCGACAGCCAACGCCGTGCGCAGCCGAGGCATGGGTGCGCCCTGCCTCTGCGGCTGGCCGTCGGCGAGTTCGCCCGCGCCGGAGCGGATCCGGTAGGTGATCCCCTGCGCCGGGTCGAGCCCGGGAGCAAGCACCAGCGGCCGCGCTGGCGCCGCGTCGAACAACGTCGTCGCGATCTCACCGGGGGTGGGGCGCCGGGAGGGTAGCCCGGACAGCGCGCGCTCGACCACGTCCACCACCGCGTCCGGGGTCCCTGGCGCCAGCTCGAGCAGGGGCGCGCGCACGGCGGCAGGCCCCGGCGGTTCGCCCGTCAGACAGAACCAGGTCAGCGCGCCGAGCGCGTAGACGTCGGAGGCCGGAGCGGCGACCGCGCCGTCGAGCAGCTCGGGAGCCACGAATCCCGACGTGCCGTGGGTCGGCCCGGGCGCCTCTCCGATCACTCGGGACACGCCCAGGTCGGCGAGAAGCGGACGTCCGTCGGCGGTGAACAGGACGTTGCCGGGCGACAGGTCGCCGTGCACGACTCCGTCGCGGTGCAGGTCGGTCAGTGCGGCCGCCACGGGTGACATCGCAGTGACGACCTCGCCCGTGCTGAGGTGACCGCGCGCGGTCAGCAGCGCCGCGAGCGAGCCGCCCTCGGCCAGCTCGAGGACGAGGACGAGGCGGCCCTCCGGCAACGTCACCACGTCCCGCACGCGAAGCACGTGCTCATGGACGGTCTCGCGGAGGACGGCGGCCTCCCGAAGGGCAGCATCCAGACCGTCCGCGCCGGGACGGATCACCTTGACCGCCACGCGATCCCGGCTCTCCACCGGAGTCGCCGACCAGACCTCGCCCGACCCACCACTCCCGAGAAGAGACCCGAGGCGGTAGCCCGGGACCTCCGGCGCGTCCATCCGCTCGACTCCCGTCCCTGAATGTGCCCGGACCGCGCTCCGACACTGTTGCGCCGTCACGCGTCCTACTGTGCCCACCGGTGGCGTCCGCGCGCAGAAGTTGTCCACAGCCCCGTCCGCGTCATGGCAGCCGAGGGATCGTGGCCGGGCCTCCGGCGACGTCCCGGCCCCCCGTTCTGGGCATGCCCGCGATCTTCTCGGTCATCGCGCGCCCCTTCCGCGCCGATGTCGATCGGCGTGTCGGGCCGGTGACACCGTGAGCCGAACAGTC
>CAYRLV010000472.1:0-3093 GCA_964425155.1 uncultured Ornithinicoccus sp.
CGCCGCATCGAGACGCTCAAGGACGGCACCGACGCGGTCGGCAACCGCACCCGCTGCAAGGTGGTCAAGAACAAGGTCTCGCCGCCGTTCAAGCAGGCCGAGTTCGACATCATCTACGGCCAGGGCATCTCCCGCGAGGGCGGCCTGATCGACATGGGCGTCGAGCAGGGCTTCGTCCGCAAGGCCGGCGCCTGGTACACCTACGAGGGCGACCAGCTCGGCCAGGGCAAGGAGAACGCCCGCGGCTTCCTGCGCGACAACCCCGACCTCGCCGACGAGATCGAGAAGAAGATCAAGGAGAAGCTCGGCATCGGCCCGCAGCTCGACAAGCCGAACGAGGAGGCACCGGCCGAGGTGCCGGTCGACTTCTGAGCCTGTGTCCGACTCGTTCGACTCGTTCGACCCGTCCGCTCCCGGCCCGGCCACAAGCGGTTCCGCCGGACCATTCGACCCTTCCGGCGCAACCGCCGGGCCGGGTGCGGACGACCGACGCGAGACGGTCCGGTCCCTCGCGGACATGATCGCTCGCGTCAGCACCGACTCCTCTGGCGGTCGGGGTGCCTCGACCCCCTCCCAGCGCACCCCGCCGCCGGAGGATCCCCAGGCGCAGGCCGCGGACGCCGATCCGTATGCCGTGGCTCGCCAGATCGTGCTGCGCCAGCTGACCATGGCTCCCCGCAGCCGCGCCCAGCTGGAGGACAAGCTCCGGGCGAAGAACTGCGACCCCGAGGTCGCCCGCGTCGTCCTCGACCGGCTCACCGAGGTCGGTCTGGTCGACGACGAGGCCTACGCCGCGATGCTGGTGCGATCGCAGCAGAGCGGACGCGGGCTCGCGCGCCGGGCGCTCGCGCAGGAGCTGCGCAAGAAGGGCGTCGACCGCGACGTGGCCGACGAGGCACTGCAGCAGGTTGGTGACGAGGACGAGCGCGACCGGGCGCGCCAACTGGTCGACAAGAGGCTGCGCACCATGCACGGCCTCGACCGCCAGGTGCAGACCCGGCGGCTGGCCGGCATGCTCGCCCGCAAGGGCTACTCGTCCTCGATGTCCTACGCGGTGATCCGCGAGGCACTCGATGAGCTGCCCGAGCACCGCCGCGACTGAGTGGTGTCACGGAAGGCGCCGAGGCAGGGCGACTCGAGCGACGGCATACGGTGACGGGGTGAGTGCACGCATCCTGCCCAACGAAGTCCTGCCGGACGCGTTCAAGCGCCTGGTCAACCTGCACGAGTACCTCGAGCGGACCGCCGTCCAGGAGGGCCTCGACCCGATGCTCATCGAACTGGTGAAGACTCGGGCGTCGCAGATCAACGGCTGCGCCTATTGCGCCGACATGCACGCCCGCGACGGTGTGTCGCACGGCGAGACCGCGCGGCGGCTGGCCGTGCTGCCGGTCTGGCGAGAGACCGAACTGTTCACCGAGCAGGAGCGTGCCGCGCTCGCGCTGGTCGAGGCGATCAGTCGGCTGTCGCAGACGCAGCAGGTCCCCGACGAGGTCTACGGGCAGGCCGCGGAGGCCTTCTCCGAGCGTCAGCTCGCGGTGGTCATCTGGGCGGCGTCCTTGATCCAGGTCTTCAACGGCATCAACGTCACCGGACGCAAACCGCTCCCTGAAGCGGGCTGGTCGACGAGCTGAGCCAGGTCGGGCGGGGCGACGTCGCCGACGAGCCGACGCAGGAATTTGTCGCGCCGAGGGTGGGCGGCGGAAAAGAGTTTGCCTCCGGACTGCCACCCCACTAGACAAGTGGGTCTGCCGGGCGGGACAGCCGCGCGGCACGGGGAGCGGGTGAGCGCACCTGCTGGACCCTCGCCGCTCCCCGCACCTCACCGATCGGGGGAGTTTCCATGTCCCGCAATGCTATTCGGGCGCGCGTCCTTGCCGCCCTCTCCGTCCTCTTCGTGCTCGTGTCCGTGCTGGCTCCGGGCAGTCCGGCCAGGGCAACGACCTCGTCGTCGCCGTCCCACGACGGGCTGACCACCTACTGCCTGGTCACCCGGGCAGCTCCCGCGCACGAACGAACCATCCACGTGCCCCGTGGGGTCGGCGAGATCCTGCTGCGCCTGACCCTGTCCTACCGGGGCGCGTGTGCCGACTACGGCCAGAGCAAGGCCCAGGGCGACGGCACGCTGACCGCCTACTCGCAGTCGGAGCGAGGCCGGCCCACCGCTGTCGGGCTGGTCATGTCGCGCGACGCGCTGCAGGGCCTCCCGCACGACCCGCCGACCGACGGGACCTGGTGCTATGACAAGGACGGCGACGGCACGACCGACCCGATGACCGAGTGCTCGAACGGCTACGAGTCGCAGCTCGCGTTGTCGGACCAGGGCCAGGCGGAGACGCCGTTCACCTACCTGCTCGTCAACTGGAACCCGATGGGCCACCCGCCGGGCGGGGTCTACGACAAGCCGCACTTCGACGTGCACTTCTACATGGACGACCCGGCCGAGCGGCTCAAGATCCGCCCTGGGCCCTGCGGCGAGCTGGTCAACTGCGACGACTTCGAGCTCGGCAAGAAGCTGCCGGAGGCGCGTTACTACCCGAGCGACTTCGAGTTCACCGGCGCCGTGGCTCCCGGCATGGGGACGCACCTCATCGACCTCACCGGGCCCGAGTTCCACGGCCAGCCCTTCACGCACACCTGGATCTACGGCACCTGGAACGGGGACGTCACGTTCTACGAGCCGATGGTCACCAAGGACTGGTTCGACGGCCTGGTCGACCGCAGCCGGGAGGACCAGTGCTTCCCGATCAAGCAGCCGCAGGCCTTCCAGAAGGAGGGTGACTACCCGACCCGCTACTGCCTGCGCTATCGGGACAACCGGCAGGAGGTGACCGCCTCCCTGGAGGGGTTCGTCCACCACCAGGCGAGCTGACCCCTCACCCAGCCGGTCCCCATACCGTGCGGATCAACGCGGCGCGCACAGCGCTCCTCGCGACCGCCCACGCCGCGGTGATCCGCACGGGGGTCGGCCGAGGTGGAATCGGGGCCAGCCGGGCTCACGTCGTACCCTTGGCGGTGCGATGAAGACCTATGACGTGCGCACCCACGGGTGCCAGATGAACGTGCACGACTCCGAGCGGCTCGCCGGGCTGC
>CAYRLV010000473.1:0-3081 GCA_964425155.1 uncultured Ornithinicoccus sp.
GAGCACGCCCGGTCGGTATGCCGGGTGGCCGGCACGAGCTGAACGGCCACCCGGTCGGTATGCCGAGTGGCTGGCACGCGCTGAACGGCTCAGCCGACGTCGCGCGCCTTCTCGTAGGCAACGAGGGTGTACCGCGGCTCAGGGCCGCCCGGACGGGTCGTGCCACCGGCGAACTCGGCGCTCCCCGCCTCGACCAGTCCCCGGCGGGCCAGCCCGGCCGTCACGTCGGCGCGGCCGTCGCGCACCGGCCACCGCCCGTGGTCCACCGCGTCACCGGCAGCCTTGTCGACGGTGGTGACGTAGCGTCCGCCCGGCCGCAGCACGCGGGCCACCTCGTCGAGCACGGCCTCGACCACCTGGCGGCGCAGCAGGTGCAGCAGCCACACCGACGTGACCACGTCCAGGCTCGAGTCGGCGACCGGTAGCCGTCCCGCGTCCAGCCGGATCGCGTGACCGGGCAACCGCTCCGTCGCCAGCCGCAGCATGCCCAGCGAGACGTCCCCCACGGCCACGTCTCGCCCGAGCGCGCTCAGCTCCGCAGCGACCGAACCGGTCCCGCCGGCGATGTCGAGCACCCTCGACAGCCCCGGCACGAGCAGCCCGTCGACGGCGACCGCCGCGGCGGCCGCGCGTTCGCGACCGCCTCGAGTGGCGTCATACCGGGCAGCCTCGTTGTCGTAGTCGAGCACCATCCCCTCCTCGCGTGCAGTCCGTGGCCGTTCGTTCGCTTCGTTCGTTGCTCAGTCGAACGACATGGTCGGCGCGTCGGTGAGCTCGAGGCCGAGGCGGGTCATCCGCGCGGTGACGGCGTCGGGCGGCAGCTCGAGGTGTTCGGCGAGTTCCTCGAGGGTGCAGCCGGACTCGACGCCGTCGCGCAGCTCGGCGTCCTGCTCGTCGGTCCACGCGTGGCCGCCGGTGACCGCGGTGCGGGCCGAACGGGCGACCGGGGCGTCGGCCGCCACGGGCCGGTCGTCCGCCGAGGCGTCGTCGCCCGACTCGGCGGAGCCCATCGCGGTCCCGTCGACGGCACCCTTCAGGCCGCGCATCGCCGGCTGGTGCACGGGCAGCGGCTCGGCCGCGGTCTCGTCGAGCCGGGCGAGCGCGGCCAGCACCATGTCGCGGTTGGTCGTCGGCCAGAAGGGTGGCAGCGACTTCTGCAGGAAGCCGGCGTAGCGCGCGGTCATCATCCGCGAGTCGAGGAAGGCGACCACGCCACGGTCGTCGGCGCGGCGCACCAGCCGGCCCGCCCCCTGGGCCAGCCGCAGCGCCGCGTGCGTCGCGGACACCGCCATGAAGCCGTTGCCGCCCATCTTGGCGATCGCCTGCGAGCGGGCCGAGGCCAGCGGGTCGTCCGGCCGCGGGAACGGGATCCGGTCGATGATGACCAGTTGGCACGCCGAACCGGGCACGTCCACGCCCTGCCACAGGCTCAACGTGCCGAACAGGCAGGTCGGGCCGTCGGACGCGAACTGCCGCACCAGCGTTGAGGTCTGGTCCTCGCCCTGGCACAGGAAGGTGATCCCCCGCTCGTCGTCCTCGAACCGCGAGCGCATCTCCTCCGCGGCCGCCACCGCCGCGCGCATGGACGAGAACAGGCCGAGCGTCCGGCCACCGGCGGCCCGCACGAGGGCCTCGATCTCGTCGAGCGTCTGCGGCGCGGTGCCGTCCCGGCCGGGCGGCGGCAGCTGCTTGGCGACGTAGGCCATCGCCTGCTTCGGGTAGTCGAACGGGCTGCCCACGTCGAGGCCGGTCCACCTCGGCGCCCCCTCGCCGCGCAGGCCGAGCGTGCCGGCGACCGCGTCGAAGCTGCCGCCGAGCTCGAGAGTCGCGGACGTCATCACCACGGTCCGGTCCTCGAACACCTTGTCCCGCACCAGGACCGCCACACTCATCGGCGCCACGCGCAGGGTCGCGCCACGCCGCGGGTCGCGGCCGACCCAGGCGACGTCGAGCTCGCGCTGCTCGAGGACCCGAGCGGCGTTCTCGTGGATCTCGTCGATGGCCGCCCGGGCGACCTGGCGGGCGCCGTCGTTCTGCTCCGGGCTCGCCGGTTTGAGCTCGGACTGCACCGCCCTCGAGGTGTCGCGCACCCGCTCCAGCGCGAGGGTCAGGTTGTCGGGGAGCCCGGTGAGCCGGCCCTCGTCGAGCCCGTCGAGGACGCCCTGGAGGAACGTCCCCGCCTCGGTCACCTCGTCGGTGTCGGCCAGCTTGCCGGCCTTCTTGGCGGCCGAGGCCACCATCGACGCGGTGAGCTCGTCGGTGATCGTGGAGGTCACGCGGTCGACCAGCTCGTGCCCCTCGTCGATGACCAGCACGTCGTGCTCGGGCAGCATCTGCCGGCCCTCGAACGCGTCGATCGCCATGAAGCTGTGGTTGGTCACGACCACGTCGACATCGCGGGCCGCCTCGCGGGCGCGTTCGACGAAGCACTCGTCGACCAGGGGACAGCGTGACCCGAGGCACTCCTGCGCCGACACCGACACCTGTCGCCAGGCTCGCTGGGAGACGCCGGGCACGAGCTCGTCGCGGTCGCCCGACTCGGTGACGTCCGCCCACTCGCGCAGCCGCACCACCTCCTGGCCGAGCCGTCCGGCCTGCGCGTCGACCTGTCCCACCGACAGCAGCGAACCCTCGTCCTCGTCCGGGAAGCCGCCCACCAGCTTGTGCCGGCACAGGTAGTTGGCGCGCCCCTTGACCAGGGCGTAGGTCGGCGTGCGACCGAGCAGCGGCGCGACGGCCTCGGCGACCCGGGGCAGGTCGCGGTCGACGATCTGCGCCTGGAGCGCCAGCGTCGCCGTCGCCACCACGGCCGGCCGTCCCGAGTCGAACGCGTGCGCCACCGCGGGCACCAGGTAGGCCAGCGACTTGCCGGTGCCGGTGCCGGCCTGCACGAGCAGGTGGTCGCCGCTGTCGACGGCCTCCCGCACGGCCTCCGCCATCCGGGTCTGCCCGGGGCGCTCCACGCCACCGACTCCCTCGACCGCGGCGTGCAGGAGGGCGGAGAGGTCGGCGGCCATCACCCCAGCGTATGCCGTGTGGTCACCTCGGTGCCGTGTCCTCCACAGGCGCGTCCCCGCATAC
>CAYRLV010000474.1:0-3074 GCA_964425155.1 uncultured Ornithinicoccus sp.
CGCAGGTTGAGTCGCGTGTACGCGTCGAACACACCGCGAGCTATGGACTCCTCATCTGTGACACCAGGGCCCTCGGTCAGCACGTGCTGGCCCCGCTTGCCCATGACGATGGCGGTGCCGGTGTCCTGACACATGGGCAGCACCCCACCCGCCGCGATGCCGGCGTTCTTGAGCAGGTCGAGCGCGACGAACTTGTCGTTGTTGCTGGCCTCGGGGTCGTCCAGGATGCGACGCAGCTGGGCCAGGTGGGCCGGCCGCAGGTAGTGCGCGATGTCGTGCATCGCGGTCTCGGTGAGCAGTCGCAGCGCCTCGGGAGCGACCTCGAGGAAGGTCCGTCCGCCCGGTCCGTCGACCGTCCGGACCCCCTCCGTGGTGAGCAGCCGGTATGGCGTGTCATCGGCTCCGCGGGGCAGCAGGTCGACGTAGCTGAACTCGGGCACGCGTCCTCCTCAGGGTCGTCGGGCACGCGCCCGCGGCCACCGCGGCGGCGGTGGACCGTGCAGGAACGTGCCGACACCAGACTAGAGGTGCGTCAACTGTGGCGTGGGTCACCTCGAGGTGGTAGACCTACCTCACATCGCTTTGCCGAGAGGAGCTTCCGTGCATCGACGCAAGAGGGCGAGGACGCTGGCAGGAGGGGTTGCCCTGGCCCTGATGGCCGGCGGGAGCCTGGCCGCCTGCGGCGGCTCCAGCAGTGCCTCGGAGACCCCCACGCTGACGTGGTACATCAACCCGGACGGCGGCGGATCCGACCCGACCAAGGGCGGTCAGGCGCAGATCGCCGCCGAGTGCACCAAGGCGGCGAACGGCCGCTACCGCATCGACTTCCAGATGCTTCCCAACAGCGCCAGCGACCAGCGCACCCAGTTGCTGCGGCGGCTGGCGGCGGGCGACCCGAAGATGGACCTGATGAGTGTCGACCCGGCGTTCGTCACCGAGTTCGCCGCCGCCGGTTACTACGCGCCGGTGCCGGAGGACATGATCGACGAGTTCACCGAGGACCGGGTGCAGTCCTCGATCGACGCCTCGAAGTACGACGGCAAGCTGATCGCCGTGCCGTTCTGGGCCAACACCCAGGTGCTCTGGTACCGCAAGAGCATCGCCAAGGAGGCCGGCATCGACATGACCAAGCCGGTCACCTGGGACCAGCTGATCGCCGCGGCCAAGAAGACGAACAGGGACATCGGTGTCCAGGCCGCGCTGTATGAGGGCTACTCGGTCTGGATCAACGCCCTGATCGAGGGGGCCGGCGGATCCATCGTCAAGAACCCCAACGCCACCTACGAGACCATCCAGCTGGGGCTGGACTCCCCAGCCGGCAAGGAGGCGGCACGCATCATCCGCAAGGTCGCCGACACCGGAGTGGGTGGCCCGGCGATGGGTTCCTCCCAGGAGACCCAGTCGCTCAACCTGTTCCAGGCCGACAAGTCCAGCGCCTTCCTGGTCAACTGGCCCTACGTCTACGCGGCGCTCGGCGCGGCCAAGGTGCCGTGGCTCGACGACGTCGGCTTCACGATGTATCCGCGCACGGTCGCCGACAAGCCGTCCAAACCGCCGTTCGGCGGCATCGAGATCGCGGTCGGCAAGAACAGCCGGCACGTCGACCTGGCCTACGACGCGGCCGCGTGCATCACCAACCAGGAACACCAGGTCCTCTACATGGTGCACACCGGCAACCCGGCCAGCCGCAAGAAGGCGTTCAACGACCCGGCGGTGAAGAAGGCCTTCCCGAACGGTCTCGCGGCGCTGATCCGCCGGTCCCTCGACAACGCGGCGCCCCGGCCGCTCTCGCCCTACTGGGGTGACATGTCGACGGCCCTGCAGCAGCGGTTCAGCCCGCCCGGATCGGTCACCCAGGAAACCCCGGCGGAGGCGCAGCAGTTCATCCTCGACGTGCTGAACGGAAAGGCCCTGCTATGAGCACGGTGGTGGAGAAGGCGCCCGAGACCCGCGCCGAACGCAAGGCGAACCTGTCCGACCGGGCTCGTCAGGAGAGGACGCTCGGCTGGAAGCTGGCCGGCCCCGCCTTCGTGATCATGTTGTTCGTCACGCTGTGGCCGATCGGTGACGCCATCTGGCTGTCGCTGTTCAACTACCGGCTGACCGACCCGGCCGGACGCAAGTTCGTCTGGTTCCAGAACTACATCACGGCCCTCTCCGACCCGTTGTTCTGGCAGACCTTCGTCACGACCTTCGTGATCGTCGTCGTCACCCTCGTGTTCGAGCTGGTCATCGGCTTCGCGCTCGCCCTGGTGATGAACAAGATCGTCATCCCGCGCAAGACGTTGCGCACCATCGTGTTGATTCCCTACGCGATCATCACCGTCGTCTCGGCCTTCTCCTGGAAGTACGCGGCCTCGGTCGACACCGGGTTCTTCAACCACTGGCTGCACTGGCTCAGCTTCGGTGGGTTCCCGCTCGACTACAACTGGTTCGGTGACCGCTGGAGCTCGCTGGTGATCATCTGCCTGTCGGAGATCTGGAAGACCACCCCGTTCATGTCCCTGCTGCTCCTGGCCGGACTGGCCCAGGTGGACAGCTCCATGGAGGAGGCCGCCGAGGTCGACGGCGCCACCTGGTGGCAGCGGCTCTACAAGGTCGTGCTGCCGAACATGAAGGCGGCGCTCATGGTGGCCGTCCTGTTCCGGACGCTCGACGCGATCCGGATCTACGACAACCCGGTCGTGATGACCGGTGGCGCCAACGAGACCACCACGCTGTCGATGCTGGTGGCCAACGAGACCATCACCCGGGTCCAGATCGGGATGGGATCGGCCTTGTCGGTGATCCTCTTCGTCATCGTGCTCATCGTGGCGGGGATCTTCGTCAGAGGCTTCAAGGTCGACCTGACGGGAGGCACGAAGTAGCCATGGAGACCAACGTCAGCAACAGAGTCCGCAACTGGCTCGCGGCCGCCTCGGTCCCCATCATCTTGTGGACCGCGATCCCGCTGGTCTGGATCCTGGCCACGTCGCTGAAGTCGGACGCGGCCCTGGCCGACTCCAGCCAGAACGTCCTCGGCAACTTCTGGCCCAAGGACATCAGCTGGGACAACTACAAGCTGATCTTCACCG
>CAYRLV010000475.1:0-3054 GCA_964425155.1 uncultured Ornithinicoccus sp.
CGGTGGCTGGCCAGGGTGGCGAGGTAGCCGACCGCCTCGACCAGGTTGGTCTTGCCCTGGCCGTTGAGGCCGACCAGCGTCGTGACGCCCTCCTCCAGCGGCATCTCGGCAGTGGGATAGCTGCGGAAGTCGCCGACCGAGAGGTGCTTCAGGAACACCGCGGCTCCCGGTCGTTGCCGTCAGTCAGTCGAGCCGGTGCCCGACGTGGGGCCGCCACTGCTGGCCACGTCCCCGCTACCGGACGACGGCCCCGCAGCAGCGACGTCCTTGCCCGCACCGGCGTGGTCGGCCGTCCCGGGGCGGGCGGCACCCTCGTCGTGCTTGGGCTCCGCGGCGGGACTGACCTCGGCCTGCTCGTCGCTGAGCATCCGCACGGCGTGTCCACCGAACTGACCCCGCAGTGCCGACACGGCCTGCATCGTGGGGGAGTTCTCCTGCCGCGAGGAGAACCGAGCGAACAGGGCGGAGGCCAGCACCGGCATCGGCACCGCATTGGCGATGCCCTCCTCCAGGGTCCATCTGCCCTCACCCGAGTCGGTGGTGTATTCACTGACTCCCTCCAGGTCGGGGGTCTCCTCCAGCGCCTTGACCATGAGGTCGAGCAGCCAGGAGCGCACGACCGTGCCCCGGGTCCAGGCCTTGAAGCAGCCGTGGACGTCCTTGACGATGTCCTTGGCCTCGAGCAGCTCGAAGCCCTCGGCGTAGGCGTGCATCAGGCCGTACTCGATGCCGTTGTGCACCATCTTGGCGTAGTGGCCGGCTCCGACGTCACCGGCGTGGACGAATCCCTCGTCGCGGGGGCCCTCGGGTCGGAGCGCGTCGAAGATCGGCATGGCGCGGTCCACGTGTTCCTTGTCGCCACCGCACATCAGCCCGTAGCCGTTCTCCAGGCCCCAGATCCCGCCACTCACCCCGCAGTCGACGTAGCCGATCCCCTTCTTGGCCAGGGCCTCGGCATTGGCGAAGTCATCGGTGAACCGACTGTTGCCGCCGTCGATGACCAGGTCTCCCTCGGAGAGCAGCTCACCGAGCTGCTCGACGGTCTCCCGGGTCGGGTCGCCCGCCGGCACCATGACCCACACGGTGCGAGGGGCTCGGAGCCGGCCGACCAGGTCTTCCAGGCTGCTCGCGTCACTGACCTCAGGATTCCGGTCGTACCCGATCACCTCGTGATCGGCGCCGCGCAACCGCTCCCGCATGTTGCCACCCATCTTGCCGAGACCGATCAGACCGAGCTGCATGGTGACTCCTTGCGACGAGAGCGGACGGGGGAGAGGTGGGGCCAGCGGCTCAGCTCGCGAACCGCACCGGCATGAGCACGTAGCGGTAGGACTCGTCGGGTTCGGCATCGGCCTCGGTCTGGCCGGTGATCACGGCGGGCCGACTCGGCTGGGTGAACGACAACCGGGCGTACGCGGCGCCGAGCGCGCCCAGCCCGTCGAGCAGGAACTGGGGGTTGAACGCGATCTCCAACTCGGGCCCGGTGAGCGTGGCCTCGACCGCCTCGCTGGCCTGCGCGTCGTCGCCCGTGCCGGCCTCGATCACGACCTGACCGTCGGTGAACCGCAGCCGCACCGGGGTGTTGCGCTCGGCCACGAGCGCGACCCGCTTGACCGCCTCGACCAGGCCGGCCGTCTCGATCACGCAGACCGAGTCGACGCTCGTCGGGAAGATCGAGGTGACCTTGGGGTACTCCCCGTCGAGCAGCCGGGTGGTGGTGCGCCGGGCGCCGGCCTCGAACCCGATCAGTCCCTCGCCGCCGGCGGACGAGCCGAGCGCGATCTCCACCTTGCCGGAGGCACCGAGCGTCTTGGCGGTGTCGGCGAGGTTGCGGGCCGGGACCAGCGCCACATGACTGGCATCGCTGGCGGACGGGCTCCAGGTCAGCTCGCGCATCGCGAGCCGGTAGCGGTCGGTGGCCAGCAGGGTCACCTTGTCGCCCTCGATCTCGACCCGGACACCCGTGAGTATGGGGAGCGTGTCGCCGCGGTCGGCGGCGACACTGACTTGCCCGACCGCTTCGGTGAAGACGTCACCGGCGATGCTGCCGCTCGCCTCCGGCGAGGTCGGCAGGGTGGGGTAGTCCTCGGTCGGCATGAGCAGCAGGCTGAACCGGCTCGAGCCACACGTGACCTGCACCTTGTTGCCCTCGGTGGCCACGTCGATCGGCCGATCCGGCAGGTTGCGGGAGATGTCGGAGAGCAGTCGACCCAGGACGAGGGCGCTGCCGGACTCGCTGACCTCGGCTGCGACGGAGACCCGGGCGGACACCTCGTAGTCGAACGCGGACAGCGTCAACGTGCCGTCGTCGTGGGCCTCGAGCAGCACCCCGGCCAGCACCGGCACCGGCGGCCGCGGGCTGAGCCCGTGGGCCACCCACGTCACGGCATCGGCGAGCACATCGCGTTCAACCCGAAACTTCACCGGAATCCGCCCTTCGACCTGTCCGAGTCCAATCCACCCTGGCGACGCACATGGCATCCCCGGCACCGGAAGGACGGGTCACGACCGGCACCCGGGTGGGGTGCTGACACTAGTCGTCCCGGGCAGCGCCGCCAACCTCGGGGCCCCGGCGTCGGTTGACGTCACGGCCGTCCTTCCGGCAGTTATCCGCAGGTACGCGGGGCGGGTCATCGGACTGGAGAGATCTCGTCGTGGTCATCGGTCCTGTGGAACCTGTGGACAACCTCCGTCGGCGCAGGCCGGACGGCGTGTCCGGGTGTGGATCGGGAGTGGACGTCCGACGTGGACGACCGAGCCGGGTTGGGGATGACCGTCGTCCGTCCACAGCGCCCTGCCCCGGCGACTGGGCGTTCTCCACCGAAGACGAGTGCTTGTCCACCCGTTGTCCCCAGGTTTGTCCACAGGCTGTGCCGCCTGGTGTGGGGTGCTCCGGCGGAGGCGGTTGTCCACCGCACCGATACCCACAGAGTTATCCACAGGTTGGGGATGACGTCGTCCGACGGACCCTGGTTCCCGCACGGACCACGCGGTCAGGTCGCGTCATCCGGATGTGGACGATCCCCGGTCCCGTTGTGGACGTGGTTGTGGACC
>CAYRLV010000476.1:0-3049 GCA_964425155.1 uncultured Ornithinicoccus sp.
GTCTAGGGGGCGGCGACCTCGGATCCGGGGCCCGCCACCGGGGGCTCGTCCACGACCACGCGCACGGCTCGCCCACGGCGCAGCGCCGTCCGCAACACCTCCAGCCGCGGGTTGGGCAGGTCGAACAGCTCCCGACGCGGCAGCGGCACGAGCGAGCCGAGCCGCGGGTCCGCCAGCAGCTCCCGCACCAGCCCCTTGTCACCCCCGGCCACGAGCGCCGCCGGTGCCCCGGGAAGGACGAGACGTATGACGTGCTCCGCCACCGCGGCGACGAGGGCATCCGCCTGGTTGCCGCGCCGGCGAGCGAAACGCTGCTGCGACCAGCCGCCGGCGGCCGTGCGGCCCTGCACGTAGCGGGTGCCGCACTTGTGCGAGGTGAGCTCACCCGCGTGAGCCAGCCCCACCGCATACCCTCCCCGGCGCAGCAGCACCAGGCCGATCGGCGAGGGCGGCGCGGCCCAGCCGCCGTCCTCGGCGGTCGGCCACGCGAGCGGCGCGACGGGCGCGAACGGCTCCAGGGACGCGACGGCCCCGTCGGCGGCGGTGAGCCGCAGACGGGGCCCGTCGACGGAGTGTGCGACGGCACCGTGCCGGGTGCCGAATCCGGTGATCCAACGGTCGATCCGGCCGGGATCGACCTCGAGCCACCGGGTCACGCGAGGGTGCGGAGGCTCAGATGTTGAAGCCGAGCGCGCGCAGCTGCTCGCGACCGTCGTCGGTGATCTTGTCCGGCCCCCACGGCGGCATCCAGACCCAGTTGATCCGCTGGCTGACGACCAAGTCCTCGAGGGCCTGGGCCACCTGGTCCTCGATGACGTCGGTCAGTGGACAGGCGGCGCTGGTCAGCGTCATGTCGATGATCGCGTGCGACTGGGGGTCCACGGTGATGCCGTAGACGAGGCCGAGATCGACGACGTTGATGCCGAGCTCAGGGTCGACGACATCGCGGAGCGCCTCCTCGACGTCCGCGACGTTCGGCGGGGTGGGCGTGGCCGGCGAGGCCGTGCCGGTCGTGCTCTCAGTCATGAGATCTCCCTGCTGGTGGTGGCGTTGTCGTGGCGGCTTGCTGACCAGTCTGGTTCGTGTCCGCGGCGATGTCGACCCCGGCCCGCGCGAGGGCGTCGGTCAGCGCGGACCAGGCGAGCAGCGCGCACTTGATCCGGCTCGGGTACTTCGCGACGCCGGCGAACGCGACGCCGTCCCCGATGAGGTCCTCCTCACCGGCGACACTGCCGCGACTGGTCAGCATCGCGTGCATCGCGTCGTGGACGCGCAGCACCTCGGGGACGGACAGCCCGATCACCTGCTCGGCGAGCACGGAGGCCGAGGCGGTCGAGATGGAGCAGCCGAGCGCCTCGTAGGAGACGTCGCGCACCACCCGGCCCTCCGCGTCCTGGTCGAGCCGGACGCGCAGTCGTACCTCGTCGCCGCACGTCGGGTTGACGTGCTCGACCTCGCTGTCGAACGGCTCCCGCAGACCAGCGTGCAACGGCCGCTTGGCGTGCTCGAGGATGAGCTCCTGGTAGAGGTCCATCAGCGATCACCGCCACGGTTCGGCAGATCCAGGCCGAACACTCCCGGCACGCGGTCGAGCGCGTCGAGGAACGCGTCGACGTCGTCCGTCGTGTTGTATGGCGCGAAGCTCGCCCGGGTGGTCGCGCTGATCCCGAACCGGCGGTGCAGGGGCCAGGCGCAGTGGTGTCCGACCCGGACCGCCACACCGGAGTCGTCGAGCACCTGCCCCACGTCGTGGCTGTGGACGCCGTCGACGACGAACGACACGGCCCCGATCCGGTCGTCACTGGTGGTGGGTCCGATCACCTGGATCCAGGGCCGTTGGGCCAGGCCCCGCAGGGCGCGTGCGGTGAGCACGGCGTCGTGGGCCTCGACGCGGCCCATGTCCAGTCGGGTGAGGTAGTCGCAGGCGGCCCCGAGACCGACGGCCTGGGCGGCCATCGGCACGCCGGCCTCGAACCGCTGGGGAGGCGCCGCATACGTCGAGCCCTCCATCCGGACCACCTCGATCATCGAGCCGCCGGTGAGGAAGGGCGGCATGGCGGCGAGCAGCTCGGCACGGCCCCAGAGCACGCCGATTCCCATGGGCCCCAGCATCTTGTGCCCGCTGAAGGCGAGGAAGTCGACGCCCAGCGTGGTGACGTCGACCGGCAGGTGAGGCACCGACTGGCAGGCGTCGAGCACCGTCAGCGCGCCGACCTCGCGGGCCCGGGCGACGAGCGGCTGCACCGGGTTGCGCGTGCCGAGGACGTTCGAGACGTGGGTGAAGGCGAGCACCGTGGTGCGCTCGGTCACCACCTGGTCCAGCGTGCTCAGGTCGAGCCGGCCGTCGTCGGTGAGGTCGAGCCAGCGGAGCGTGGCGCCGGTGCGCCGCGCCAGCTCCTGCCACGGCACGAGGTTGGCGTGGTGCTCCATCTCGGTGACCACGATCTCGTCGCCGGGGCCGAGCCGGAACCGCCTGGCCACCGACGGGTCCACCCCGTCCATGGCGCCGTCCGCGGCGGCGTTGCTGAACGCGTAGGCCACCAGGTTGAGCGACTCCGTCGCGTTCTTGGTGAAGACGACCTCGTCGGTCGGTGCGCCGATGAACGCGGCCACGGTGGCCCGCGCCCCCTCGAAGGCGTCGGTGGCCTCCTCCGCGAGTTGGTGGGCACCGCGGTGCACGGCGGCGTTGTGCTGTTCGTAGAACGAGCGCTCGGCGTCCAGGACCGGTGTCGGCTTGTGTGACGTGGCCCCCGAGTCGAGATAGACCAGGGGCCGGTCGTCGCGGACCGTCCGGCCGAGGATCGGGATGTCGGCGCGCAGCGCGGCGAGCTCCTCGGTGGTGAACGGCCGCGGGGCGCCCGCCGACCGGGTCGCGGTCGGCGTGGGGGCCGTCACTGAGGACACGACGGTCAGGCCTGCACCTTGGTGAAGCGGTCGTAGCCCTCGGCCTCGAGCCGTTCGGCCAGCTCCGGACCGCCCTCCTCGGCGACGCGACCGTCGATGAAGACGTGCACGAAGTCGGGCTTGATGTAGCGCAGGATCCGCGTGT
>CAYRLV010000477.1:0-3047 GCA_964425155.1 uncultured Ornithinicoccus sp.
GTGGCCAGCACGTTGGACAACGCGCGCAGCGGGTCGTCCGCGGGCACCGGCTCCTCCTCGAACACGTCCAGCCCCGCGCCCGCGATCGACCGGTCGCGGAGCGCCTGGACCAGTGCCTCCCGCTCCACGATCGGCGCGCGGGACGTGTTGACCAGGAAGGCAGTCGGCTTCATGGCGGCCAACTCGGCGGCGCCGATCAGCCCACGGCTGCGGTCTCCCAGCCGCAGGTGGATCGACACGAAGTCACTCGTCCGGAGCAGGTCCAGCTTGGACGGCGCCAGCGCCGCCCCGACCTCGGCACAGCGCTCGGCCGTCAGGTGGGGGCTCCACGCGGTGACCTGCATCCCGAACGCCAGCCCGACGGCAGCCACCCGCCCACCGATCTTGCCGAGGCCGAGGAGACCCAGCGTCCGACCGGCCAGGTCCTGCCCGATGGTGCTCTGCCACCGACCGCCGGCGTGGAAGGCGGCGTTCTCCGGGGCGACCCGCCGCGCCAGCCCGAGCAGCAACGCCCAGGTGAGCTCCGCCGGTGGCTCCGAGCGGCTGGGCGTGCCGCACACGGCGACCCCGTGCGCGGCCGCAGCCTCCGTGTCGATGGAGGCGTTCGCCATACCGGTCGTCACGACCAGCCGCAGCCGCGGCAGCCGCTCGAGCACCTCGGCAGGAAGCGGCGTGCGTTCACGCATCACCACGACGATCTCGCAGTCACGGATCCGCTCGACGAGGGCGTCACCCTCGAGGTGCGGCCGGACCGCGTCCACCTCGACGGTTCCGGCCAGCGGCCCCCAGTCGGCCATCGTCATGGCCACCTGCTGGTAGTCGTCGAGCACGGCACAGCGCAACATCGTCGGCTCCTCCCGTCGGTCGCCGCCCCAGTCTGGCGCCCCGATCCGGATCAGGGTCGGGTGGGGTGCCGCTCCGGGTCGTCCCCGATGGTGAACACGCCGGCGCGACGACAGGCTGGACAGGTGACCACGACAGCACCTGCTCCGGCCACGCGTCGATCACCGGACCTCGGGGGAACGGGACCGACGCGTGGCCGGATCCTGCCGGGCGCGCGGGCGGCCGACGGCGCCAGCCTGCTGCGTCTGCTGGCGGTCACCGGCATCGTCACGGTGCTCGGCATCCGCGCCTACCTGGCGCAGGCGGGCTATCCGCAGATCGGCAACGCCACCTTCCACATCGCGCACGCCCTGTGGGGCGGGTTGCTGCTGCTCGTCGGACTCGCCACCACGTTGCTGTTCGTGTCGGCGCGCCGGGTGGCCGCGGTGCTCGGCGGCATCGGGCTCGGTCTGTTCATCGACGAGGTCGGCAAGCTGGTCAGCCGGCAGTCGGACTACTTCTTCCCACTCGCCCCGGCCCTGATGTACCTCGTCTTCGCGGGGCTGCTCGTGTGGTCGGCGCTGTGGGACCGGGACACGGCGAGGCGAGGACTCCCGCGCGCCCGGACCGAGCGGTCCGACGGGCACCCCACGGACCCAGCCGGTATGGCGGGCACCGCCAGCGCCGCGCAGATCGCCGTCGACGGGATCGGCGCCGGGCTCACCGCGGAGCAGCGGCAGGCGGCCGAGCGGCTGCTGGCCGGTCGCGACGACCGCACGACGAGGGCGGTGCGCGCGCTGCTGGACAGCGCCCCGGAGGCACCGCCGGCACCGTGGTACCGCACCAGCTGGGCGAGGTTCGTGGACCGGGCGCGAGCACTCGCCCACCGTCCGCAGGTGCGCGAGACCGTCTTCGGGCTCTTCCTCGCGAGCCGCCTCGTCATCCCGCTGACCGTGCTGATCCGGCTCATCGTGCTCCTCGCGAGCGGACGCCTGGCCGCCGACCAGGGAGCCCTCGGTCACCTCGGCGCACTGCTCGGCTCCCTCGCCGGCGGCATCGTGTCGGCCGCGTTCGCCGTCCACGCGACCCGGCTGTGGCAGCGCCGGCCCCGGGACGCCTACCGCTGGTTCAAGGCGTCCGCCCTCGTCGACCTGCTCGTGGTGGCGGTGTTCAACTTCGCCGGCAGCCAGTGGGTCGCACTGGTCTTCCTGCCTGCCAACCTGATCGTCCTGGCGATGGCCTCCTGGCTGCTGCACAGCGAGACGGCGCCCGAGCACCCTCGGGGGCTGGTGCGCGCGCTGGCCGGTCGCCTCGCGCAGGGGGCGCGTCGGCCGTTGCGGGCAATCCGGTTGCGGCTTCGGCGGGGGCGGTTAGGGTCGCGAGGTGACCGCACGCGCATACCTTCGCTTCCCGCACGTCCGTGGCGACCTGGTCGCCTTCGTCGCCGAGGACGACGTCTGGATCGCCGACCGCGACGGTGGTCGCGCCAGTCGGCTCACCGCCGACCGCGTGCCCGCGCGCTCACCGCGCATCTCCCCCGACGGACGTCTGGTCGCCTGGACCGCGATCCGCGGCCGAGCGGCTGAGGTGTATGTCGCGCCGGTCGAGGGAGGCGCGCCCACGCGCCTCACCCACTGGGGCGACCCGAGCACGAGGGTCTGCGGCTGGGCGTCGGGGCACGAGGTGCTGGTGGTCTCCGCGGCCGGCGAGGCCGACCGTCCGCGTTCCTTCGCGCACGCCCTGCCGGTCGACGGCAGCCCGGGCCGCCGCCTACCGATCGGGTGGGCGCACGACCTGGCGCTCCACCCCGTCGACGGGCTGGACGGCGGTGTGCTGCTGGCGACCACCACGACGGTCGAGCCGGCGTGGTGGAAGCGCTACCGGGGCGGCACGGCGGCGCAGCTGTGGCTGGACCGCGACGGCGAGGGCGAGTTCAGCAGATTGTTCTCCGGGCTCACTTCCAGCCTGGTCAGCCCGCTGTGGACCACCACCGAGGATGGCCGCACGCGCCTCGGGTTCCTGTCCGACCACGAGCACCGCGGTCAGCTCTACAGCGCTCCCCTGGGCGCCCGCCGACCGAGCGTCGCGGGCCTCGTCCGGCACACCGACCACGAGTGGTATGCGCGGCACGCCAGCAGCGACGGACGGCAGGTCGTCTACGAGTCCGGCGGGGAGATCCACCTGCTCGAGTCGCTCGCGCCCGACACCGAGCCGACCCGTCTCGA
>CAYRLV010000478.1:0-3019 GCA_964425155.1 uncultured Ornithinicoccus sp.
TCGGCCTGCTGCGCTGGATGTGGCGCCAGCTCACCAGCATGCGCACGGCGCTGTTCCTCCTGCTGCTGCTCGCGATCGGGGCGATCCCGGGTTCGATCTGGCCGCAGCGCAACATCGACGCCGGCCGCGTCGCCGACTACCTCGCCGAACACCAGGTGATCGGCCCGTGGCTCGACCGGTTCGGCTTCTTCGACGTCTACTCCTCGCCGTGGTTCGCCGCCATCTACCTGCTGCTGTTCATCTCCCTCGTCGGGTGCATCGTGCCCCGGTCCCGCCTGCACTGGCGGGCGATGCGCGCGGCGCCCCCGCGGGCGCCGCGCCGGCTGGAGCGGCTGCCCGCCCACCGCCAGCGGACGATCGACGCGGAGCCCGCCGAGGTGGTCGCGGCGGCTCGGCTGGTGCTGCGGCGCAAGCGCTACCGGTTGCGGCACGAGGACGGTGACGGCCGGGACGGGAACGCCGACGGACCCGGTGACGTGTCCGCCGAGGCCGGCTACCTGCGCGAGACCGGCAACCTGGTCTTCCACATCGCCCTGGTCGTGGTCATCGTCGCGGTGGCGCTCGGCCACCTGCTCGGCTGGCGTGGCGACGTCATCGTGCCCGAGGGCCAGACCTTCTCCAACACCGTCTCCTCCTACGACACCATCGACCCCGGCCCGTGGGTCGACCCGTCCTCGCTGAAGCCGTTCTCGCTGCGCATCAACAAGCTCGACGTCTCCTTCGAGGACCGGGCCGGCGGGGCGCAGTTCGGGCAGCCGCGCAACTTCACGGCGCACACCCTCACCCGGCAGGAGCCCGGTGCGCCGGCGGAGAAGCAGAAGCTCGAGGTCAACGGGCCGTTGTCCCTCGGCGGGGCGTCCGTCTTCCTGCTCGGCAACGGCTACGCCCCCGTGGTCACGGTGAAGGACGCGCAGGGCAACGTCGTCTACAGCCAGGCCACGCCGTTCCTGCCGCAGGACAACAACTACCGGTCGGTGGGTGCCATCAAGGTGCCCGGTGCCGACCCGGAGCAGCTCGGCTTCTCCGGGCTCTTCCTGCCCACCCTCGATTTCGACAAGGACCAGGGCCCCATCTCGACCTTCCCCGACCTGCGCAACCCGGCGCTGGTGCTGACGGTCTACGCGGGCAACCTCTACCCGGACGGCCGCCCGCAGTCGGTCTACACGCTGGACACCGACGAGATGACCCAGCTGAAGGGTGACGACGGCGAACCGGTGCGGCTCCTGCTGCGGCCGGGGCAGACGATCCAGCTGCCCGACGGACTCGGCTCCATCACGATGGACAAGGTCGTCCGGTTCGCCGGCATCTCCATCCGGCACGACCCCGGCAAGATGCTCGCACTGTGGGGCGCACTCATCGCGCTGGCCGGCCTGATCGCCTCGCTGACCATCCGCCGGCGCCGCGTGTTCGTGCGGGTCGCCAGGGCCGAGGGCGACGGGGCCGATGACCCGGATCGGCCGACGACACGTACGCTGGTGTCCGTCGGCGGCCTCGCCAAGGGCGAGGATCCTCGGCTCGAGGACGCCCTGGACGGCATTCTCGACGCCATCGCAGAACGGACGAGCAGGTCATGACCAACGAGACTCTGGCCCTCTACTCCAACTACGGGCTCTACTCCGCCATCGTCGTCTTCACCCTGGCGATGCTGATGTTCGCCGTCGATCTGGCGAAAGCGGCGAGCTGGACCGCGAAGGTCAAGGCCGAGGTGCCCGAGAGCGAGCTGGTCGGCGCGCAGGCCGGCGCCGGCACCGGAGCGGGCCCGACCGGCGCGGCCGGCGACGGACCGGAGGGTCCGGGCCGGGAGATCACCACCGAGGTCGCACGCCCGCGCCAGTTCGCCGGCATGGGCATGTCGTTGTCCTGGCTCGGCACCATGCTGCTCGTGCTCACCGCCACCCTGCGCGGCTGGTCCGTGCACCGCCCGCCGCTCGGCAACATGTACGAGTTCTCCATCGTCGGCACGACGTTCGTGATGCTCGTCTTCCTGGGCCTCAGCCTGCGCCGCGACGTGCGCTGGCTCGGCCTGTTCGTGACCGGCCCGGTGCTGCTCACCCTGGGCCTCGCGGTCACCGTCTTCTACACCCAGGCCAGCCAGCTGCTGCCCTCGCTGCACAGCTTCTGGCTGGTCATCCACGTCACCGTCGCCACCTTGTCCGTGGGTCTGTTCACCGTCGCCTTCAGCGTGACGATCCTGCAGCTGATCAAGGCGCACCGCGAGCAGCACCCGCCGGCCAAACGGACCTTCATGGAGGCGCTGCCGTCGGCAGCGGTGCTGGACCGCACCGCATACGGGCTGCACGTGATCGCCTTCCCGCTGTGGACGTTCACCCTGATCGCGGGGGCGATCTGGGCCGAGCAGGCCTGGGGCCACTACTGGAACTGGGACCCCAAGGAGGTGTGGACCTTCGTCATCTGGATCGTCTACGCCGCCTACCTGCACGCCCGCGCGACGACCGGCTGGTCCGACCGCAAGGCGTCCTTCCTCGCGCTCGCGGGCTACGCCTGCATCCTGATCAACTACATGGTCGTCAACGTCTACTTCGTCGGCCAGCACTCCTACTCGGGCATGTGAGGCCGTGCGTTACACCGTCCTCCGGTTGCTGGTCTTCTTCGGCTTCCTCATCGTGCTCTGGTTGCTGCAGCTGCGCGGCATCTGGCTCGTGGTGATCGCCGGGATCATGTCCGCGATCACCTCCTACTTCCTCCTGCAGGGGCCCCGCGCGGAGCTCAGCCGCAAGATCGAGGCGCGCGTCGAGCGGCGTGCGCGGCGGGCCGAGGAGCACCGGACCGCCGAGGAGGACGAGGACGACGAGGTGTATGACGACCGGTCCCGTCCCGACGACGGCGACACCTCCCGCTGACCCGTCCCGCCCGCGCCTCGCACGAGAGATCTTCGTGAGGAATCTTCGTGAGGTTTGGTGCCCTGTGAGGGGCCGAAACCTCACGAAGATTCCTCACGAGGGAGGGGTCAGAGGCGGGTCGAGAGCCAGAGGCCGACGCCGAGCAGCAGGCCGTAGGC
>CAYRLV010000479.1:0-3019 GCA_964425155.1 uncultured Ornithinicoccus sp.
CTCGTCAGCTGCACCAAGCAGGTCGAGGACACCAACGCCGACGCCGACAGGGCCGCGCTGCCGCTCACCGGATCCGTCACCTACGTGGTGGTGGACGACGGCGCCGGTTGGCGGATCGCCCTGGCTCAGACGACGCCGCGCGCCGTGGCTTGACCGACCGGCCCTGGGGCAGCGCGGGCTCAGGCGGGTGCCGGAGCCGGCGTCGCCGCAACTCCGACCGGCCGGCCGAGGAGCCGCTCCAGTGTTGACGTCAGCTCCGCGGCGCCGTCGCTCACCGGTCCCGACGTCCAGGCCACCACGCCGTCCGGACGCACCAACACGGCGCCGGGCGCGCCCGCCGCGACCTCGCCCCCGATCTCGTGGACGGAGAGGGGGATGCCGCTCCGCTCCGCCAGCGCCTCGGCCTCGTCACGCCAGGACTGGAAACCGTCCGGCAGCAACAACGCGAAGCCTCCCGCGGAAAGGTCGAGCGTCGACACGGTGCGCTCGTCGTCGATCCAGCGGTGCGGCACCCGCACGCCGACCGTCCAGGTCGCCTCCCGGGGGTCCGACAGCGGCGGCTCGGGCAGCGGGCCGGTTCCCGCGTGGACCCCGCCCAGCTCGATCGACGGGTCGTCCAGCTGCGGCTGCAGGTCGTCCTGCGGCAGTGACGGATCGACGCGCAACACGTAGCGGGTGTAGGCCTGTTCGACGGTGAGATCGGCGATCGGGCGACGCTCCACGCCATACGTGTCGAGCAACTCGGGGCCCGCCAGACCGCGGTGCACGAGGGCCAGCTTCCACGCGAGGTTGTGGGCGTCGGAGACGCCGGTGTTGCCACCGAAGCCACCGGTCGGCGGCATGACGTGCGCGGCGTCACCGGCGAGCAGCACCCGGCCGCGCCGGAACGACTCCGCCGTGGCCGCGCTCGCGGTCCAGTACTGCACGTTCTCGACCTCGACGGGCAGGTCGTCGCCACCGCCGAGCGCGGTGCGGACCAGCTCGATGCAGCGCTCCGGCTGCAGGTCGTGCGACGGGTTGCTGTCCCGCGTGCCGTGCTCGTCGAACGTGGCAAAGACGGCGAGGAAGCCGGACTGCGCGTCCAGCGAGAACCGGAAGAAGCCGAGCAGGTCGGGGTGGTTGACGTAGACGACGCTGAGGTTGCGGTCGCCGATCAGCTCGCGCAGGTCGGCGCGGAAGTAGATGGTCACGCAGTCCGCGCAGTCGCCGTGCCCGAGCATCGGTATGCGGAGCTGGTCACGGATGCTGCTGTGCGCACCATCCGCGGCGACCACGTAATCCGCTGTCAGCTCGATGGATTCGCCTCCATCACGTGGCTCGAGCACGGCGGCGACGTGGTCGTCGTGCTCGGTCAGGGAGACCAGCCGGGTGTGGAACAGGTGCTCGGCGCCGAGCTCCACCGCACGGTCACGGAGCACCGGCTCGAGGCCGACCTGGGTGATGAACAGGCGTGCCGTCGGGCTCAGCTCCTCCACGCCCGCGTTGAAGTTGGCGAAGAAGGTGGCGAGTTGCTTGCCCCCGAGGCTCTCCACCGCGACGATCGCGCCGTTCTGGACGAACTCCTTCGCGGCAGCGGCCTCGACCGCCTCCTGGATCCCCAGCTCACGGAACACCTCCATCGTGCGCTGGTGGAACGACGCCGCGCGGGGATGGATCGCGGTGCCCGCATGGCTCTCCACCAGCAGGTGCGGGACCCGGTGGTGCGCGAGCAGGGCCGACAGGGACAGCCCGACCAGGCTGCCTCCGACGACGAGCACGGGGGTGTGACGGGTGGACATGGATGACCTCCTGGCGTCCGGCGCCGACGGGCTCACTCGGTCTGGCCGGCCGCGGAGTCGTGGGTCGTCGAGCTGGCGTAATCGGTGTAGGTGTACGGGTTGTCGAGGATCGTGGTCTCGGGGATGTCGGGGTTCATCCCCTGCTGCCAGGCCTCGTCGCCGAGCTCCACGCGCAGGTGCTCCACGGTGGCGTCGACCTCGCCGCGGACCGCGGCCAGGTCGATGCCGAGCAGCCGGTGGTCGTGCTTGACGACGCGGCCGTCGACGATGACCGTGTGCACGTCGCCGCGCTGGGCCTGGTAGGCGACGTGGCCGTAGGGGTTGAGGATCGGGAACATCGCCGGTGAGTCGTCGTTCTTGAGCAGCACCACGTCGGCGAGGCGACCCGGCTCCAGCGAACCCAGCCGGTCGTCCATACCGAGTGCGGCTGCCCCGCCGCGGGTGGCCCACTCCACGACCTGCTCGGCGCGCAGGTGCAGGTGCGTGATGGTGTCGCCGGTCTGGTGCGCCTCGAGGTGCTCGCGGGCGCGGTCGGCGCCCAGCGTGGCGCGCATCGCGGAGAACAGGTCGCCGCTCATCCACACGCTGGTGTCCATCGACAGCGACACGTTGATGTCGTGCTCGCGCAGGGTCCAGCTGGGCGGATAGCCCTGGCCGCAGGTCTCCTCGCTCTCGGAGGCGAGCGAGACGTGCCCGCCGGTGGCGGCGATCCGGTTGTAGGAGTCGTGGGTGAGCGTCGCGGCGTGGACGTAGACGGTCTGCGGCGTCATGAAGCCGTGCTCGTGCATCAGCCGGATGCCGTCGTCGTTCGTGGCGCCCCAGACGCCGGCGTGCGTGGTCACCGGCACGTCGAGCTCGCGCGCCACCTCGAAGGCCTTGCGCTCCGGGAACTCCGGGTCGCCGGTCACGTCGAAGGCGAGCTGGAAACCGAGCAGGTCGGAGCCGTTGAAGCGCCGCTCGTAGAAGTCGCGGAACTCGGGGGTGGTGGTCCACTCCCACGGACCGGCCTGGATGTTGCCGTAGGCCAGGACGAATCGGCCCGGCACCGACTCCAGCGCGTCCACCGCGGCGTCCGCGTGCTCCACGGTCTGCAGCCCGTGCGACCAGTCGACCGTCGTCGTGACGCCGGCGTCCAGCGCCTCGACCGCGGACAACACGTTGCCGGCGTGCACGTCCTGCGGCCGGAACGCCTTGCCGTGCTCGAGGTAGTACCAGACGAAGTACTGCGTGAGCGTCCAGTC
>CAYRLV010000480.1:0-3017 GCA_964425155.1 uncultured Ornithinicoccus sp.
TGATCACGTCCAGCACGGCCTCCAGGGCCTCGGACGCTGCCTTCTTGCTACCCAGGCGCCCCTCGAGGCGCTCGATCAGTTCTGCCTTGTTCACGGCTTCCCCTCCAGAGGAATGTGGCGCCAAGCGGGTTGCCTGGCTGGTCGTCTGCCGGGCACGCGCCCGACTTGGCACGACGGTATGCCCCTGAGCCCCTCACGTCCACCATCTGGGCGCAGTGCTTTTCATTGTGTCGCAACGGCATTGGCCCCGGATCTGCCGGATTCCGGACCGCCGTGCCCTGCCGAGCCCGCCCCCCAGGACCCTCCGGGACCCCTCCGACACGCCCGAGCGTGCGCCGAAAAGCACTGGGACCAAAGCAATTTGAGCCTTGGAGTCCCGTGGCCGGGCGAGCCCGTCAACAGCCCCGAGATCGGGTCAGGAGGCGAGCTGGGTCCGCGGACGCCAGGCCGGGCGCGAACGCTCGAAATCCGTGATCTCGTCGTCGTGTCGCAGCGTCAGACTGATGTCGTCGAGGCCCTCGAGCAGTCGCCAACGGGTGTAGTCGTCCACCTCGAAGCCCACGACGAGCTCGCCCGCGGTGATCGTCCGGTGCTCCAGATCCACGGTCACCTCGGTGCCGGGCTCGTTCTCGAGCAGCTTCCAGAGCAGCTCGACATCCTGTTGGGCCACCTGGGCAGTGAGCAGTCCCGCCTTGCCGCTGTTGCCCCGGAAGATGTCGGCGAACCTCGAGGAGATCACCACCCGGAAGCCGTAGTTCATCAGCGCCCAGACCGCGTGCTCTCGCGAGGAACCCGTGCCGAAGTCCGGCCCGGCCACCAGGACGGATCCGCGGGCGTAGGCGGGGTTGTTCAGGACGAACGTCTCGTCCGCGCGCCAGGCGGCGAACAGCCCGTCCTCGAAGCCGGTCCGGGTGACCCGCTTGAGGTAGACGGCCGGGATGATCTGGTCCGTGTCCACGTTGCCGCGCCGGAGCGGGACGCCGATGCCGGTGTGGGTGGTGAAGCTCTCCATCGGTCGAATCCTTTCTGGCTCAGAGGTCCGCCGGGGCGGAGAGGGTGCCGCGGACCGCCGTGGCCGCGGCCACCAGCGGACTGACCAGGTGGGTCCGGCCGCCCTTGCCCTGGCGACCCTCGAAGTTGCGGTTGGAGGTCGAGGCGCTGCGCTCCCCCGGCTGCAGCTGATCGGGGTTCATCCCCAGACACATCGAGCACCCGGCCAGTCGCCACTCGGCGCCCGCGTCGGTGAACACCCGGTCCAGACCTTCGGACTCGGCCTGCTTGCGCACCCGGGCGGACCCGGGCACCACGAGGAGGCGCACGCCGTCGGCCACCTTCCGGCCCTGGATGATCCCGGCAGCCGCGCGGAGGTCCTCGATCCGACCGTTGGTGCAGGATCCCAGGAAGACGGTGTCGACGGCGATCTCCCGCAGCGGGGTGCCCGCGGTGAGCCCCATGTACTCCAGGGCACGCTCGGCCGAGGCACGCTCTCCCTCGTCGGCGAAGGACGCCGGATCGGGCACCTTGTCCGAGAGCGGAAGGCCCTGGCCGGGATTGGTGCCCCAGGTGACGAAGGGGCTCAGCTCCGCGGCGTCGAGGTGCACCTCGGTGTCGAACGTCGCGTCGTCGTCGCTGCGCAGCGCCCGCCAGGCCTCCACGGCCTCGTCCCAGTCGAGGCCGGACGGCGCGTGCGGCCGGTCCTTGAGGTAGGCGAACGTGGTCTCGTCGGGGGCGATCATCCCGGCCCTGGCGCCGGCCTCGATCGACATGTTGCACACCGTCATCCGCGCCTCCATGGACAGGGACTCGATGGCGCTGCCGCGGTACTCGATGACGTGTCCTTGACCGCCGCCGGTGCCGATCTTGGCGATGACGGCCAGCACGATGTCCTTGGCGGTGACACCGGGAGGCAGCTCGCCGTCGACGTTGACCGCCATGGTGCGGAACGGCTTGAGCGGCAGCGTCTGGGTGGCGAGCACGTGCTCGACCTCGCTGGTGCCGATCCCGAACGCCAGCGCGCCGAACGCCCCGTGGGTCGAGGTGTGGCTGTCGCCGCAGACCACGGTGAGTCCGGGCTGGGTCAGGCCGAGCTGAGGCCCCACCACGTGGACGATGCCCTGCTCGGCGTCCCCCATCGGATAGAGCGGCACCCCGAACTCGGCGCAGTTGCGCCGCAGGGTCTCCACCTGGGTGAGGCTGACCGGGTCGACGATCGGGCCGGGCGTGGTCGGGACGTTGTGGTCCTCGGTGGCGAGCGTCAGGTCCGGCCGGCGGACCTTGCGGCCGGCGAGGCGCAGCCCGTCGAAGGCCTGCGGGCTGGTGACCTCGTGCAGGAGGTGCAGGTCGATGTAGAGCAGGTCGGGTTCGCCCTCGGCTCGCCGGACCACGTGCGACTCCCACACCTTCTCGGCCAGTGTTCGCGCCATCGCGACCTCCCAGTCTCCTCCGGTGCGGTGGGGTGGCCACCGGCCGGTCTCGGTCAGAGGACGAGGCTCCCCCACCTCGACACTCCGATGAACTTGCGTCTCAGGCTCTGAGACGTCAATATCATGTCATGGACAACTCTAGTGGAGTCGGCGTTCTTGACAAGGCCGCGGTCGTCCTCGGTGCCCTCGAGGCGGGTCCATCGACCCTGGCGCAGCTCGTCGCGGCCACCGGGCTGGCCCGCCCCACCGCCCACCGGCTGGCGGTCGCGCTCGAGCACCACCGCCTCGTGGCGCGCGACATGCAGGGCCGGTTCGTGCTCGGCCCCCGCCTGGTCGAGCTCGCCTCGGCCGCCGGGGAGGACCGACTGCTCGCCGCCGCCGGCCCGGTCCTGGGGGCGCTGCGCGACCACACCCACGAGAGCGCCCAGCTGTTCCGCCGCCAGGGCGACATGCGCATCTGCGTGGCCGCGGCCGAGCGGCCGATGGGGCTGCGCGACTCGATCCCGGTCGGCGCCACCTTGTCCATGCACGCCGGCTCCGCCGCCCAGGTCCTGCTCGCCTGGGAGGAGCCGGACCGGCTGCACCGCGGCCTGC
>CAYRLV010000481.1:0-3015 GCA_964425155.1 uncultured Ornithinicoccus sp.
GTCTGCCGCAGCTCACCGATGCCGTCGATGGTGCTGACGAGCGTCTCCCCCGCTTCGATGAATCGCTGCGGCTCACGGCCGAGCCCGACACCGTCGGGAGTGCCGGTGAAGATGATGTCGCCCGGGTAGAGCGTGACGATCCGGGACATCTCGGCGACCAGTCGCGGGACCGACACGATGAGGTTCGACGTGCGGCCCTCCTGCACGACTTCGCCGTCCAGGCTGCACGTCAGGTGCAGGTCGTCCCGGTCGTCGAGCTCGTCGGGCGTCACCAGCCACGGACCCATGGGCGAGAAGCCCGGATAGGACTTGCCGAGACCGAACTGCGGTGCGGGCCCGGCCAGTTGGATGATCCGCTCGGAGAGGTCCTGCCCCACGGTGACACCGGCGATGTGGTCCCAGGCGTCGACCTCCCCGACCCGGTGCGCCTCGACACCGATGACGGCGACCAGCTCGATCTCCCAGTCGGTGTGTCCGCCGGGCGGAAGCGCGACCTCCGTGACGGGCCCGCTGAAGCTGCTGACGAACTTGGGGAAGACCGGCGGGAGGCCGGTGGGTGTGTCGAAGCCGGACTCCGCGGCGTGTGCGGCGTAGTTGAGCCCGACGGCGAGGCTCTGCCGTGGCGCGGGAGAGGGTGCCTCGAGGGCGTCCCGCTCGAAGGTCGTGTCCGCCTGGAGGCTCACGGAGTCCGCCCAGGTGCGGAAGGCCGGCCAATCGGCATACAACCGAGGCAGGTCGGGGCCGAATCGGCCGTCGCTGGCCTTGTGCACGTCGGCGCCGTGACCTTCCTCGGTCACCAGGACGGCGCGTCCGCGGACGTTGGCGAGTCGCATGAGAGTCCTTCCGGTTGTCGCATGTCCAGCACGAATCGACGAAGTCCCGCGAGGCAGCCGACCGGATGGTCCGGCTGCCTTGGTGCGCGCCACGCTACGCGGTGAGCCGCGTGGACGGTCAGCCGGTCGCCGACCTCGGTCAGGTGAACAGGGCGATCCCGAGCAGGGACGCACCGGCCGCGAGCACCGTCGAGCCGGCGCCGAGGAGGACGGCTCGTCCGCCGGTGCGAATCAGCGACACGAGGTGCACAGAGGTGCCGAGACCGAAGAGGGCGCCGGCGAGCAGCAGGGTCGTGAGGACGTGCGCGCCGTCGAGAACCGGTCCGGGCAGGACACCCACACTGCGCACGACCACCATGGCGATGAATCCGATCACGAACAGCGGCACCAGGGGCGGGCGTCGGCCCTCGTGCTCCTGCCCCCGTTCACGGTGGCGACGCACCACGCTGTAGCCGGCGATCAACGGCGCGAGCAGCACCACACGCGTCAGTTTGACCACCGTGGCGACGGCGAGTGCCGTGGGGCCGGCAGCCGAGGCTGCGGCGACCACCTGCGCGACTTCGTGGACGCTGGCGCCGGCCCACACGCCATACGACACGTCGGGCAGCCCGAGGGGCCCCTGCAGCGCGGGGAGCAGGAAGATGGCCAGACCGCCGAAGATCGTGACCAGGGCGACGGTGGTCGCGAGGTCCTCCTCGTCGCTGTCGCTGACGGCATCCATCGCTGCTGCCGCCGAGGCGCCGCAGATGGAGAATCCGGTCGCGACCAGCAGTGTCGCGCCGCGCTTGGCGCCGATACGGCGGCCGAGCAGGAGCGTGCCGGTGAAGGTGACCGAGACGGTCAGCAGCACTACGAGGAGGATCCCGGGGTCGAGGTCGAGGATCTGGGAGACGGCGAGTTGCAGACCGAGGAAGACGACGCCCAGGCGCAGCAGCTTCTTGGTGGCGAGGGACGTTCCGGGAGTGGCCCAGTCGCCCAGGAGGCCGACGTTGCGCGCCACCGCACCGAGCACGACCGCGACGGTCAGGGCGCTGAGGGCGGGCACCCAGGTGCTGACGAGGTAGGAGAGTGCGACACCTGCGGCGACCACCGCCAGGCCGGGGCCGAGGCGGCGTCGCGCCTCGGGGCGGTGCTCACGTGGCGACGGGCCGGAGGATTCGGTGAGAAGAGTGGAACTGGACACCACGCCATCGTCGTGATCGACGGCGCGGGCCGGTAGCCGGCAAAGTTCTATGTAGCCATAGGCTTCCTCTATGAGAACGGACCTGCGCTCACTGGAGTGGCTCCTGGCGGTCGCGGAGCAGGGCAGCATCGGTGCCGCCGCCCGACACCTGCACGTCAGCCAGCCCTCGGTGACCGAGCGGCTGCAGCGACTCGAGCGACACCTGGGCCTCGGTCTGCTCCAGCGTTCTCCCCGCGGGACGCGGCTGACTCCGGAGGGAGCAGCCGTCGCCGACTGGGCGCGACAGGTCCTCGATGCGTCGGATCAGCTCGAGGCCGGCGCGGCAGCACTCCGGCGCCGGCATGACAGCCAGTTGCGGGTCTCCGCGAGCATGACGGTCGCGGAGTACCTGCTGCCACGGTGGTTGTCCGAGCTGCGTCGTGCCCATCCGGGGACAGCGGTGGCGCTGCGGATGTGCAACTCCCGTGATGTGGTGAGCGACGTGCAGCAGGGGCGGGCCGACCTCGGTTTCGTCGAGAGCCCACGGGTGGACGGTGACGTGCGCAAGCTGGTGATCGCCCACGATGACCTGGCCGTGGTGGTCGGCCCCGGACACCGATGGGCGCGGCGCCGCGCACCGTTGCCGGTCGCCCAGTTGCTGGACGAACCCCTCGTCGTGCGCGAGCCCGGCTCGGGCACCCGCGACACGCTCGAACGCGCGCTGGCGCGGGCCGGAGGGACAGCGGCGGTGCACGGGGGCCTGGAGCTCGGGTCGACCGCCGCCCTCAAGGCCGCGGTGTTGAACGGGCAGGGGGTCGGGGTGCTCAGCCGGCTCGCCGTGGCCGATGACCTCGTGTCGGGCCGGCTGCACGAATTGACGGTGCCGGAGCTCGATCTGACGCGTCGGCTGCGCATGGTGTGGCCGTCCGGGCACCGGCTGACCGGCGCGCCCGCCGAGCTCGCCGCCATCGCCAAGCGCCCGGATCCGGGAGCCGCACCGCCTGCTGGCCAGGGCTGACG